>JAZRTC010000042.1:0-23501 GCA_045651865.1 Acutalibacteraceae bacterium | reverse complement strand
TTATACAAATATACTAATATTTTAAATTATGAAAGGAACTTACATATATGGGCAATCCGAACTATTCCGACATTACCCCCGATGTCCGCAAACTCGCTTCTGTCTGTATTGAAAACAGCCGAATTGATCATGCGCTTTACGAGCAATATCAGGTCAATCGCGGACTTCGCGACTTAAACGGCAAAGGTGTGTTAACAGGACTTACCGAAATATCTGAGATCGTCTCCAACAAAGAGGTCGACGGAAAAACCGTCGCGTGCAAAGGTAAACTATATTACCGAGGCATCGATATAGAAGACATTGTCAACGGCTTTGATACCGACCCTCATCCGGGATTTGAAGAGATTACCTATCTTCTTCTTTGCGGTCACCTGCCGAACAAAGATCAACTCCAAAGCTTCCAGAATACACTCGCAAGCTATCGCACTCTTCCAACAAATTTTGTGCGCGATATTATCCTGAAAGCACCCAGCAAGGATATGATGAACACGCTTGCCAGAAGTGTTCTGACGCTGTATGCTTACGATGACAACGCCAACGACATCAGCATTGATAATGTTATGCGGCAATGTTTGCAGCTGATTGCACTGTTCCCGCTCCTTTCGGTATATGCGTATCAGGCATATAATCATTATCAGCTCGGACAAAGTCTGGTCATTCATCATCCGCAACCGCATTTGTCGACCGCTGAAAATATCCTTCATCTTTTGCGTCCCGACAGCCAATACACCGCACTGGAAGCCAAAATTCTGGACATTGCACTGGTGCTTCACGCGGAACACGGTGGCGGTAACAACTCCACCTTCACTACGCATGTGGTTTCCTCTTCGGGAACGGACACCTATTCCGTTGTCGCAGCTTCACTCGGCTCGCTTAAAGGCCCCAAGCACGGCGGCGCCAACATTAAGGTCGTCCAGATGTTTGAGGATATGAAGCAACAAGTCAAGGATTGGACAGACGAAGACGAAATCACCGCGTATCTGCGCGCTCTGCTTCACAAAGAAGCATTTGACAAAGCGGGACTTATCTACGGTATGGGCCACGCCGTCTACTCTCTCTCCGATCCCCGCGCATCCATTTTCAGCCGCTATGTCGAACAACTTTCCGAAGAAAAGGGAATGCAAAAGGAATATGCGCTGTATTCTGCTGTCGAAAAACTTGCCCCGAAGATCATTGCCGAAGAGCGCCGTATGTACAAAGGCGTCAGTGCAAACATTGATTTTTACAGCGGTTTTGTTTATCGTATGCTGGATCTTCCGCCTGAGTTGTATACACCCATTTTTGCAATTGCCCGTATTGCAGGTTGGAGTGCTCACCGCATCGAAGAACTCATCAATGCCGGTAAAATCATCCGTCCCGCTTACAAAAATGTTTGCCAGCGCAATCCGTATACACATCTTTCCGACCGTTAACTTGACGAATGTGTTAATTTATGTTATAAATAAAAAAGAAGTACAATTTCTTAACGGAGGTTTGTTATGCAACGGTTAAAACAAGCAATTGCCTTTTTCACCATGCTATGCCTTATGTTTGCATCCATCCCTTTTACAGTCTTTGCAACAAATGTAGAGGATTTTGAATTCTCCCTGAATAGCGATAATACCGTATCTGTAACGAAATATAACGGTTCAGACACCGACATTGTCATCCCATCGTTGTTCAACGGCAGAGCGGTTACAGCAATCGGCGAACGGGCGTTTGCTAAAAAGCGTCTCCAGACCGTAACCTTCCCGGAAACGCTCACAACCATTCATAAGCAAGCATTTGAATCCTGCATTCGCTTAAAATCTGTTATCCTCCCCGACTCTGTGACAACAATCGAGGAACAAGCTTTCTTCAACTGCAGCTCGCTTGTTACAGTTGAGGCAACACCGCACTTACAATTTATCGGCTCACAGGCATTCGATAACACAAGATGGATCGTTAACGCACCTAAAGGATTTCTGTTTATCGGCAGAGTTTTATATCGCTATATCGGAATTGCGCCTGAAGGTACTGTTATTACTATTCCGGACTTCACCGCCTCTATTTCAGCAAACGCCTTAGAAGGTCAATACAATATCACCCGCTGCTATATCCCTGTTGGCTTGCGTTCAATCGGTGATTATGCTTTTTCTGATTGCGCGCGTCTGGAATACATCCGCATACCACCTTCGGTATCTTCAATTGGTACAGCAATCTTTTTAAACTCCGGTGCTGTGACCATACATGGTGCCCAAAAATCCTCGGCTTATAATTACGCTATTGAAGGTGAAATCTACTTCTCACCGGATTCCACGCTGGATTATCTTGACGGTGACCTGAATAAGGATGGCACTCTCTCAAGTGACGATATCCGTCTCCTGATGAAAACGGTTGTTTTGTCAGAAGACTGTGATCACGAACGCTATCTCAGTTGTGATATTGTTTTTGACGGCAAAATCGCTACAAGCGACATCCGCGAATGGATGATGCTGTTGATCTCGTAATCACCACAACAAAACCCCTTGTTTTCCGAATCGGAAAACAAGGGGTTTTCTGTTTTATCAAAGAGATTCCGTTACAGCAAACGCCGCAAGCAGTCCTTGCGCAACGGCAGTTGCAACCTGATAAGGCTTTCCTACACAATCACCGACAGCGTAGAGCCCGGGAATGTTCGTCTCATAATGCTTATTCACCAGGATGTGTTTGCCGTCCATCACAAGACCATCAACAAGCGATGTGGGAACTCCTGCATTACGAAGTGCAAAAACCACATCGCAAGGGATCAATTCCTTCTCTGTTCGTAATGCAAACGGATCGCCGTCCTCAATCGCTTTCGGTGTGTCTTTCACAAACGCAACATCACTCGAAAGACCTTCGGGACGGGTTTTATTCACAACGGTCACCTGAACGCCGATGCGCGAAAGCAACGCTGCCTCTTCTGCAAGATTGTCGGCATCGCCGATGACAACCGCCCGTTTGGATCGATACAGCATTCCGTCACAAGTGGCACAATAACTGACCCCGCGACCAATACGCTCTGTTTCTCCTTCAAGCGGTTTCGGAATGGCAATACCGATTGCCAGTATCACCTTTCGTGCTTCAACCACATCGTTTCCGACGGCAACCATAAACCGTTCCTTGAAAGGTGCAATCGAAAGTACGCGACCATGGCGGTATTCCGCGCCGCTCGAAAGCGCATCCTCTTTCATCTTTTGCAACATCTGAAGTCCGGTCATACCGACCATACCGATATAATTGTCGACCTTCTGACTGCGTGCAAGAGGATTGGATGTGATATCACCGGAGATGATCAGACAGCTCGCCCCGCGGGCGCGCAGATTTACAGCAGCGGAAAATCCCGCAGGACCTCCACCGACGATCACAACATCATACATAGTAACTCCTGTACATTTACGCGCGGTGCCAACGCACACCTTGCGGCGTGTCCTCAAGGACAATGCCCATTGCTTTAAGTTCATCACGAATGCGATCCGATTCCGCCCAGTTTTTGTCCTTACGCGCCTGCGTGCGGGCTTCAATGAACGCTTCAATCTCCGCATCGTCATCAGCCGCCACCTCTACACGCTCGTAAAGAAGGCCGAGAACATCTGTCAATTCACGGAATGCCGCACGCGCCGTTTCGCACATGGCCGCAGACAAGGTGTTGTCGCGAAGTGCCAGATTGATGTCTTTTACAAGTTCGAACAACGCCGAGATAGCATCTGCCGTATTCATATCGTCATCCATTGCTTCGATGAATTGCACACGGCGTTTTTCAAGGCAATCCTTCATAACATCATCACCGCTTCCGTCGCCACCATTTTCAGCGGCAAACTTCAGCGCCGAGTCGCAATTATAAAGACGGTCAAGCGCAGCAATGCCTTGTTCGATGATTTCCGCATTATAATTGATTGGCATACGATAGGACGACGAAATCAGGAAGAAACGGATTGCTTCGTAACCATACTGTTTTGCCACATCGCGCACCGTGAAGAAATTGTTGAGCGATTTGGACATTTTCTTATTATCGACATTAATATAGCCGTTATGCATCCAATAACGCGCAAACGGCACGCCGTTGCAGCATTCACTCTGCGCAATCTCATTCTCATGGTGCGGGAAGATCAGATCCTGACCGCCGCAGTGCATATCAATGCTTTCGCCAAGATAGCGCCGTGCCATCGCCGAACATTCGATATGCCAACCGGGACGACCGTTGCTCCAAGGAGATTCCCAATACGGCTCGCCTTCTTTTGCAGCTTTCCAGAGAGCAAAATCAAGCGGATCTTCCTTGTCCTCGCCCACGGAAATGCGCGCACCGCTCTCCAGATCATCGATCGGCTGATGGCTCAGCTTACCGTACTCTTCGCATTTGCGGGTGCGGAAATACACATCGCCATTCGCCGCTTTATAGGCATATCCTTTTTTCTCAAGATCCGCAATAATGGCGATGATCTCATCCATATTCTCGGTTGCTTTGGGATGCACTGTTGCCTCGCGGACACCAAGTCCCTTGGCATCGACCCAAAACTCCTCAATGTATCGTTTGGCAATCTCCTCGTAAGTCGTACCCTCTTCGTTGGCGCGACGAATGATCTTATCATCAATATCCGTGAAATTCTGCACAAAACGCACATCCATACCACGCCATTCCAGATAACGGCGAAGCACATCAAACACACACAGAGGACGCGCATTGCCGATATGAATATAGTTGTAAACGGTCGGGCCGCACGCATAAATGCGGATCTTACCTTCTTCAAGCGTTTGCAATTCTTCTTTTTCGCGGGTCATCGTATTAAAAACCTTCATAACCATCCTACCTCTCCAAGGTTTATTGATCCGACGCATCGGATAATGCATCGAGTTGTTTTCTCATTTGTTCCAATTCCACACGCATTTTACAAAGTTCCTGCGAAACAGGGTCAGGAATGTGGATCTGATCAAGCTCCTGATCAACCTTTTGACCGTTACAGCGTACCACACGCGCAGGAACACCGACCGCCGTACAGTTGTCAGGGATATCGGTAAGAACAACCGCGCCGGCCGCGATACGGACATTGTTCCCGATGTTGATCGGGCCAAGTACCTTTGCGCCGGCACCAACCATCACATGATTGCCGAGTGTCGGGTGTCGTTTACCTTTATCTTTACCTGTACCACCCAAGGTTACTCCCTGATAAATGGTGCAATCGTCACCGATCTCAGTAGTTTCACCGATCACAACACCCGTGCCGTGATCAATAAACAGACGCTTACCGATTGTCGCATCGGGGTGAATTTCAATATTGGTGCGGCGCACGCAATTTTGCGAAATCCAGCGCGCCATGAATTTGAAGCCGTGTTTTGAACACCAGTTAGCACGACGATGCGAACGAACTGCCTTTAAACCGTTGTATAACAAAAGGATTTCAATTGCCGATCGTGCCGCAGGGTCTTTCACACGGATCGTCTGAATATCCTCCTTCAACTGTCTGAACATAAAACCGCTCCTTAGTCCTCGTTAAAATAGTGACGGAACTGCCAGAAATATTGCACGCCCGAAATACAAGTCAGTGCAACCGAGATCCAGATGAAAATCTGCGAAATAAAAATTGGCAGCGTATGCGCAATTGCCGGCACAGACGGGAGATATGCCGTGCAGATATCCTGCCAAGTAAGTGCTGCCATCATCGCAATGATCGCAATATACTGGGCAACCGTCTTAAGCTTACCCGAAAAGCTCGCCGCCACAACTGTGCCGTCCTTCGCCGCCATTAAGCGAACCGATGTAACCATAAATTCACGGGTCATCACCAGCATCACCGCCCACACATCGGTCACACCGATAGCGAGAAACACCAGAAACGCCGCTGTTGTGAGCATTTTATCGGCAATCGGGTCAAGAAATTTACCCAAATTGGTAACCAGATTTTGCGAGCGGGCAATCTGTCCGTCGAAATAATCGGTGAGTGACGCAGCGATAAATACAAGAAGCGCCGCTACATAATGAAACGGGAACGGCCACAACAGAAACAGCATATAAAACGGCACCATAATAATGCGCGCCAGTGTCAGTTTGTTGGGTAAATTCATTTATACACACTCTCCTATGAGATCCCAATCCATATAATCCATAATTTCCACCTGCACCAGATCACCGGGGCAAACGGATTTTTCAGTCGTGAAGAACACTTTACCGTCGATATCGGGAGCATCTGCCGCTGTGCGACCGAACCAGCACTCCGCATATTTATCGAAACTTTCCACAAGCACCGTGACCGTTTTGCCGACCTGTGCCTCGAGCCATTCCTGAGAAATACGGTCCTGCTGTTGCATCACAATATCACGGCGTTGTTCCTTAACATCCTGCGGAACCTGATCGGGCATTGTTGCCGCTTTTGTCCCCTCTTCCGCCGAATAAGCAAAACAACCCAGACGCTCAAAACGAGCCTCCTGCAAAAATTCACAAAGCTCTTCAAAATCGTCTTCTGTTTCACCGGGGAAACCCGTCATAACCGTCGTGCGAAGAACAATTCCGGGAACGACATCGCGAATATGTGCAATCAATTTTGTCAAGCTTTCACGATCACCGGTGCGGCGCATTGCTGCCAATACCTTGCCGCTGGCATGCTGAAGCGGAATGTCCATATATTTTACGATCTTGGGCTGATTCGCCACCACTTCAAGTAATCGATCGGAAATATGCTCAGGATAGCAATACAACAAACGAATCCACTCGAGCCCATCAATCTCGCAAAGCTGCTCAAGAAGCTCAGGCAACCGACTTTCGCCGTACAGATCCTGTCCGTAAAGCGTGGTATCCTGCGCCACAAGGATCAGTTCCTTTACACCGCTTTGTGCGAGTGCCTTAGCTTCCGCAACAAGTGCAGTCATCTCACGGCTACGCAATCTGCCACGGATCAGCGGAATCGCACAATAGGTACAACAGTTGTTACAACCGTCACCGACACGCATATACGCAAAGAAATGCGGTGTCGTCAGCACGCGGTCGCCGTCAAGCGACCAGCATTGTCTGGAAGGAAACGATGAAACCGTCTCGTTTTCCATAACCGATTCTACGACCGAAGCGATATCGCCGTTTGCGCCAAGCCCCAAAACCGCATCACATTCCGGCAATTCTGAAGCGAGTTCTTCTTTATAGCGTTGTGCAAGGCATCCTGTCACAATCAATTTTTGAATTTGTCCTTCTTTTTTCAACTGAGCAAATTCCAGGATCGTCTCGATTGCCTCTTGTTTTGCAGACTCAATAAATCCGCAGGTATTGATCACAACAACCTGCGCCAATGCAGCATCGGCCACGATTTCCATGCCTGCATGCTCCAACTTTGCCAGCATCAACTCAGCATCCATCTGATTTTTCGGACATCCGAGCGACACCATTCCAACCTTTACAGCCATACTCTTTTGGCTCCTTTATTCCATATCATTCAGCCGTGACAGCACACGGGACGACACGGCGTACGAAAACCCATATCTTGCCAGCATCCCCAGTATTTTGTCACGCTGTTTCGGATCTTCAATTTTACCGATCCGCTTCTTTTGAAGCAACGCAAGCACCTGTGCTTCCTCTTCATCAGGAAGTGCATCCACAGCCAGTGCAATAATATCGGAAGAAAACCCCTTTTCACGAAGTGCCATTGCAATCCGTCTTTTCGGATACAGCTTTCGTTCCTGCAAATCGCGTGCAATCATCTGCGCATAGCGTTCATCATTGATGAGACCGCTTTCGCAAAGCCGCAAGACCGTTTCTTGTGCAAGAACACGATCAACACCGGCACGGCAAAGTTTCTGAACCAACTCACCGCTTCCGTAATCACGGTTTGAAAGATAATACAAAGCTTTTTCGCGTGCTCGGTACGACAAGGACTTTTCACACAGACAATCCCATTCTTCGTCCGTAAGCGCTGTTCCCACCGACAGACCGCTGTGTTCCCAAACCGTCTTGTCAATCTCACCGTGCTGCCCGTCATCGAACCATATGTCATACAAATGTTGCCTTGCAGGCGTGATCTTGTCAATCCGCATCACAGCACCGCCTCTGTATATAGATATACACTATACTATTATATCGATAATCCCGAAAAATGCAATAGAAAATAAAAAAAGAACAGAGACATTTGTCTCTGTTCTTCTAAATAACTGAGGTTAATCAGCCTTCCGTTCTCTTGGCATGGCAAGCGCTGCAATACACATCGCGGCCTTCACGGGGTTCAAACGGCACAACGGCTTCGCCGCCGCACTCAGCGCAAACGGTCGTATACATCTTACGCTCGCCTCTTGCAGCATTCTTGCGCGCATCACGGCAAGCCTTGCATCTTTGCGGCTCATTCACAAAGCCTTTTTCTGCATAGAACTCCTGCTCACCGGCCGTGAACACAAATTCCGCGCCACATTCTTTACACACCAATGTTTTGTCTTCGTACATAATCCTGTACCTCACTTTGAAAAAATTTGCCTCTCGCCGAATTTCGGGGATGTATGTTTACTGGTGGGTAAAACGGCCGGGCATAAATATATTGTGAAATGCACAAGGCATTTAACACCAAAATTCCATCACAGCATGGATTTTAACTTTCGCCGTATGCGCTGAACTGCATTATCGACAGCCTTCGGATGGATTCGCAAAACCTGTGCGATCTCATTGTACGAATACGACGAAATATGTAAAATCAGTACGCGATACTCCAAAGAAGATAGTGCGCTTTTTAACTTAAAAAGCAGAGCTTTCTCCTCTTCCTTCTCCTGAATCAACTGGTCAGGCGAAGCAAAAGCAACCTCCGCGTCTCTTTCGCAAACATCAAATGGAGATTCGTGAGGGATCTCTTCGTGCGAAAGTGTACGAACTGTATTGATCAGTCGACGGCGGACACATACTCTTGCGAATGTCGAGAAAGAAGCACCGCCGTTTTCGCGGAACGCTTTTGCCGCAGACAGTAATCCAAGTGCCGCTTCCTGCGCCAGATCATCTTCATCAACAGCACAGTTGCGAAAACGCGCTGTTTCCTGACGGATCATCGGCATCTGAGCGTTCAACAAAAGAACAAACGCCTTTTCGTCTTTTGCTCGAATTCGATCCAATATCTGTTGTTCATCAAAATCCTGATCACTCGTGTGCACGGAAACACCTCGGATAAAAAGTGACAATCACCCGTTGCAACACGAATTCAACAGGTGATAGTAGTATGTAAGTCGTATTTCTTTATTAAGACATAGTATACTCCCATTTTTTATAAAAGTCAACTCGATTTCAAAAATAATTATAAAAAATGAAAAAATTTCTGCACACGAAAGATCGGCTTTTGTTGATATTATACAATCTTCTAATGTATTAGTTGTCGAATTTTAATATTAGGCAAAAATTAAGCAAAACTTTCCGCCTCGCACACTTCCCATTCCGAAAAACGGATCACTCCATCTCCTTGTGAAAGCGTAAATGAAATCGGCATACCGCTGATACTGTCAAACACAAATCGTGAATCCGTTTTGCTGTTTTCGTTTACATTCAGCTCGTTGATTGCCTTTAACATGTCCGAAAACATCACGGTGTCTTGTTTATACGCATCGGGAATATCCAGTGTCATCCCCAGAAACTCCATCTTCAACAAACCGTTCTTAAAAATCAAACGCAATCCTTCTAATTCCTTGGGTGATTGAAATTCAACAACCGATTGCGAAGCATCCCGGCAATCCAATACGGCATCAACCGCAACTCCGTCATACTCTGTCTGAATACGACACCGAAATCCTGTCGTAATCGGTGTTGCCACCGGATCCGAACAAGACGAGCACACAATTAAACATAAACACAGAAGCAGACCTAATCCCTTTCGCACCGCTATCACTCTCACTAGTTATAGTCTGAAAGCAATACAGGGAGTTCTTCGATCAAGTCCGTCGGCAACATCCCGATTTCACTGAGTCTATCCGAAACGCGAAGAGACGCCAAACCGTGAAGATATACCGCTGCACAACAAGCCGAAAACGGCTCAACACCTTGTGCAATCCACGATGCGATCATACCCGCAAGAACATCGCCGCTTCCGCCCTTAGCGAGCCCCGAGCATCCTGTGGTATTGATACTGACACGACCGTGTGCATTGGCAATAACCGTTTGATGCCCTTTCAAGACAACCGTTGCACCGGAAAGACGAGCAAGGTGGATCGCCGAAGCAATACGATCATGCTCAATCTGTTGAACCGTGCAATTCAACAACCGTGCCGCTTCTAAAGGATGCGGTGTCAGAACAACGGCATTACCGCGGTCTGCTATTGCTTTCCATTCATCTATATGCCCGATAAAGGCGTTTAGACCATCGGCATCAACGACCAGCGGAACAGATACTTCGGGAAGCAATTTTCTGACAAACAACGCCGTTCGTTTATTCCCGGACAAGCCGGGACCACACAAAAATGCGCCCTTCTTACCTGCGCTCACCGTAAGAATATGTTTGATTTCGGTCAAAGACAATCCGCCATCCGTTGTTTCTTCCAACGGATGGTAAACCGCCTCCCATATCTGAGAAGCAACAATCGGATATATCGATTTCGGGATAAAATAATGCAGTAAGCCGACACCGCAACGAAGTGCCGCTTTTCCGCTAAGCATCGCAGCACCTGCCATTCCGTAAGATCCCGTAAGAGAAAACACATTTCCGTAGGTGCCTTTGTGAGAATCCTGAACACGGCGCGGAACTCCGTTTGCCGCATCAGCATTGGTCACAATCTTTGGGTTAATCTGGTAATATGCTGTCAGATCTGCAGGAATTCCGATGTCACACACCACAACTTTCCCACATCGTTCACGGGCATCATCAAGCAACATACAGCGCTTTTTTGACGCAAAGGTAAGTGTTATTGCCGCCTGCATTGTGTGCGGATCTGCCGATCCATCGTCCGCGCTCATACCACTCGGAAGATCCACCGCAACCGTCAAGGTGTTGGTTTGTGAAATTTTATCAAACAGACAAGACACCGCTGAGGGTAAAACACCGTGGAATCCGATTCCGTAAACCGCATCCACAACAACCGTTGCTTCTGCCACGAACGCCTCGCAGGACAACACTGCTTCTGATGTATCCATTGTCACAACCGCCACATTCTCACAGGAAACCGCCTGCTCATACATAGCAAATGCCGTCTGTGTTTGCGGTAAACCGCCAATCGCCAGTACGCGGACAGGCTGTTTCGGAAACGCCTTTGCAACGCATCGTGCTATGACATATCCGTCGCCACCGTTATTCCCTGTGCCACACAAAACAAGCACGGATGACGACGCTGTAATCGTTGCATTATCCAAAAGATACGCGGCCGCAGCTGTGCCTGCATTCTCCATCATCTGCAGGTATGACATCCCATTAACGAAAGCATGTTCCTCTAACGAACGCATATCCCGAGAATATATATACGGCTCGTAAATCATTCGGGTTTCCCCCTTTTTGACCAATTACATTTCCCGCCTGGCCCGATCTGTTTCAATCTGTACCGTGCGAGGCAGACCTTTATAAAGAGCATCCAGAACTTCCGCATTCGGCTCAAACAACACCAGCGTAGACCCCATTTTACCCTGATAAGTAAACGCCCATGTTGCCGCTGATTTTGATGTTGCCGCCATCACGACACGATCGAATTTTTTAGAAAATGAAACTTTTGCGACCGGCAACAAACTCTCGATTTTTTCACCGCGCACACGAACCAATTTCTTACGGTCGCGACGGGCAATAATACGATCAATATCAATTTCACCGTTTGTCACCGCATATTCCACTTCCCAGCTTTGCATCGATAAGATCCAGTATATGCCAAAACCGCTCAACGCTGCAACCGGCAAAAAGATCCACGGCAAAAAGAGCATTGCCACCACACACAACGCGATTACACCGCAAACAGATGCCAAAACAATTAAAACGCGTTTCCCATCCATTGATTGTTTCAAAATTTGTTCGCAAAATGTATCCATAATCATCACCTCATTATTTTTCTTATAGTATATCAATAAATTTCAACTTTTGCAACGCTTTCCCTTGACCCAAAGAACATTTTTCGTTATCATAGTCAGCGAGGTGATCAAAATGACCTACACAGAAGCTGTTTCATATTTAACCGGCCTGCAACCGGCAGGAATGCAGATGGGACTGGAGCGGATGCAACACGCAAGCGTGGCTCTTTCACACCCTGAAGCCGCATATCCCTCTATCCATATTGCCGGTACAAACGGAAAAGGCTCGACCGCGGCTATGATTGCCGCGATGCTCACATCCAACGGATACAAAGTCGGGTTGTATACTTCACCCATGGTCACAGATCTCACCGATATAATCCTGATCAACGAACAACCGATTGATAAAGCTCTGTTCGCTGAATGCGTCACCGAAGTTGCTGATGCGGTTCCGAGCGGACTGTCCGAGTATGAATGCCTGACCACAGCTGTTTTTCTCTGTTTCAAAAAAGCGAAGATCGATATTGCTGTAATCGAATGTTGCCTCGGCGGCGAAACCGATGCAACCAATATTCTCCCTCCTCCGCTGTGCGCCGTATTCACGCCGATTGCGCTTGATCACACAGCGATCCTCGGTAATACAATAGAAGAAATTGCCGCCTGCAAAAGCGGTATTATCAAGCCTTCGTGCGATGTTATATGCGCACCGTCAATGAATCACGAAGCGCTCGGCGTGATCTATGAAAAAGCATCCGCAACAGGCTCCACCGTATACCAGCCAACATTGAGCAACGAATGTGACATCGGACCATACGGAACACGCTTTCTGTATCACGATCATTCCGTTACTTTGAGGATGGTCGGTTTACATCAGCAGGAAAACGCATACTGTGCATTGGAGGTCATAAACTGTCTGCGCAGACGCGGATATCAACTCGATGCAGATACCTGCTTTCAAGCATTAGAAAACACCGCACTCCCCTGCCGACAGGAAATTATATCAACCGATCCGTTTACTGTTCTGGACGGCTCACATAACCCTCACGGAATATCTGCGCTTTGCAAAACGCTGGATACCCTGAAGCTCAAACAGGCAACGCTGATTATCGGTATGCTTGCCGACAAAGATGTCGTCACTTGCCTGCAAATGCTGTCTCCTTATTTTAAACAAATCATTTGTTGCACACCAAACAACTCCGCAAGAGCGCTTGCCGCAAACGATCTTGCCGCAATCGCAAGTGAAATCCACCCGCATGTTTCTGTTATTGAGGATCCGGTTGAAGCCTATCGTTACATAAAAAAATCCTCCGCACCAATCGTTGTCGGAGGTTCGTTCTATACGGCATCTGTTGTACGCCGATATATTGTTTCATCAGACTAATCCAAATAAAATTATAGTGGTCAATGAGCGTTACTCTCTCATTGACCGCTTACATCATGTTCGGCTCCACTGGACTATACCTCTTCTTTCTACAGATTTCGAAATTGTTGAGTCTTATCAGTGATCAGATCACCGATCGTTCAGCTGTTCATTGGCTTGATTTCCTTTGAGTAGATTTTGTCAATCAAAGTATAATCTTTGATTTGTAGATTGAACATATTGTCTGGATGAAACTATCTCATCGGAGTATCCCTTTCGACGCATATCGTCAACCGTTTTAATTTATACCCTCATCTGAGTCAGTTGTTATATGTTCATTGGAGTAAGGTCCTTTCGTATTTTTGATCTTGCTTTATCAAAAACTATCAACTTATACTACTTGAAGATTCTTACCTCGTCTTTCTGCAGATTTTCGGTTTACCTGTTCATCGGAGTCAAGTTCCTTTCCACAGATCAAATCAGGATTTTACTCTTGATAATGTTCCCTTTTCATTATCGTTTTGTCCGTATTCAGTTGTGATCTATATGATGGGATGTCTCTTTTCCAACCCTTACTGACCTGTTTCCTTTCAGGAACGACATAGCTTCTGAATCAGAAGACTCATTGTCATTAATTAGGTGCTATTCAAATCGGTTTTCGGAGATCCTCTCATCGTATAAAGCTGAACTAGTACACGGGACTCATCCTTTCTCTACTCTTCTTTGGCGAACAAACGATTGTGAATTTTCATAGCACAACAACTCCTTGTATTGTGTCTATATTGCTGAACCGTTCGTCTGACCTAGCCCACCGGACTCACCTCTTTCGAGATTTTTACGAATTTTCAGGGCTCTTTACCGATCCGTTTTTCGGATCTCTTTTGTCCCTTCCCTTTCGTCAACTTTAATATAGCACACCTTTATGTGAATGTCAACAGTTTTTTTAAAAAAAAGTTGAAAACTTATGGATATTTTGAATAATCCAGCTTTTTGCCTGTTTTCTCTTGACGAACGCCTGAAAAAGCGGTACAATATAAAAAGCGGGCGTTGTAAAACACCTGCATTTTCAAGGAATATCCACGAATGGAGTTGTATACACTATGACAGAAGAGATGCTCGAAGGCTTCAACGATACCGTTGTTCTGATGGACGAAAACGGTAACGAACAGGAATTTGAGATTCTGGACGCCATCGAAACCGACGATGCCCGTTATGTAGCACTTATGCCGATCTACGACGAACCTGAGGATGCTCTCGAATCCGACGGCGAACTTCTTGTTATGCGCGTAGAACCCGAGGATGACGGTGAAGTGCTTGTTACGATCGAAGACGACGACGAATTCGAATCGGTTTTGGCGATTTTTGAAGAAAACCTGGCTGATTATTACGAAATCGATCATCTGGACGAATAAGCTCTTCCCCCTGCGTAGTGCGCGGACCGCTGTCTTATAACCCTATTACAGTATAATTACGGGAGCCTGGCTCCTGCGTCGGATTGCAGACCTCCCCGCCCGGCATTGACCGGTCACGGGACGAAGGGAGCGTGAAACCGTGGGGCGGCACCCACCTGCTTTACTAATAGCAGGTTATCTTGACGGCATACGGCTATGTGGGGATTAATTAAAAATTGAACGGACTGCTTTGCGCGGTCCGTTTCTTTTATAAACATTGACTTATACATATTATTATGATACTATATAAGCAGTATATTTTCCGAAAGGCGGGATGTGTCAATGAAGGATATGGAAAAGCAAACCGAATCCCTTGATTCTTTGCGTGAAGAAAACCATAAATTGCGCTGCGATTTGTACGAATCCAAAATCCAGTTGCTTACACTTGAAAACAAGGCACTTCAAGTCGATTTGAAATCCTTGAAAGACGAACTGAGTGTTCTTCAGACAAAATACAATGAATTAAATGAGCTTTATCGCAAATCCACTATTGAACTTGATCATGTAATGCGCGACCACTCTCTTGTTGTTCATTCGAGATGGTGGCGAATTACCTCGCCGTTGCGCAAGCTCGGTGTTATGTTCAAAACCTGCAAACCCGTCGCTCTGACGGTAAAGGCAACCCGAATCTTGTTTACGCAAGGCCCGCGCGCACTGATCTCCAAACTCAGAGCGAAAAAGCGTGTGCAAAAGATCGAAAGCAAATTTGAAATTTCAGAACAACAACGCAAGCTTGAATCTGAAACTGTTTTTGAAAATCCGCTTAAAATCAGTGTCCTGGTACCGCTGTATAACACACCTCTCCGTTATTTAAAAGAAATGATCGACTCCGTGCGGAATCAGACATACGCCAATTGGGAACTTTGTCTCGCGGATGGCAGCGACGACGCTCACAGCGAAGTCGGCGATTATGTGCAGAGCCTCGCGAAGAACGACCCCCGTATTGTGTATAAAAAACTTGAAAACAACCTTGGAATCGCCGCCAATACCAATGCCTGCATTGAAATTTCTTCCGGTGATTACATCGCCTTGTTTGATCACGACGATCTGTTGCACGCTTCCGCCTTGTTCCGTGTGATGCAGACAATCAGCAACGAGGGTGCAGATTTCATTTATACTGATGAAGGAACTTTCTTTAACGACGACCCCAACAACATCGTCACAGCACACTTCAAAGCCGATTTTGCGATCGACACCTTGCGTTCCTACAACTACATCTGCCACCTCACCGTGTTCAGTCGTGCACTGATGGAGCAGGTCGGTATGTTCCGTCCCGAGTGTGACGGAAGCCAGGATTACGACATCATCCTTCGCCTGACCGAAAAAGCTCAAAAGATTGTCCATATTCCCGAAATTTTATATTTTTGGCGCGGTCACGCCAATTCCACCGCACAAGATATCGGTTCCAAACCCTATATTGTTAACGCCGCTCACAAGGCGCTTCAGGATCATCTGGAACGAGTGGGACTGGAGGCGACAGTGACCGACTCCTCTATTCCCTCCACCTACCGCATCCGCTATACAATCAAAGGTGAGCCGTTGATCTCCATTCTGATCCCCAACAAAGATCAGGTAGAAACTCTCGACACTTGTGTGCGCTCGATTATCGAAAAAACAACCTATCCGAACTACGAGATTGTCATCATCGAAAACAACAGCACCAGTCAGCTCACCTTCCTGTATTACAAACAGCTTCAAGAGCAATATAAGAATGTCCGCGTTGTCACCTGGCAGGACAAATTCAACTACTCTGCCATCAACAACTTCGGCTTCAAGGAAGCAAACGGTGACTATGTTGTTCTTCTCAACAACGATGTGGAAATCATCACTCCCTCGTGGATTGAAGAAATGTTGATGTTCGCCCAGCGCAAGGATGTCGGTGCCGTCGGCTCTATGCTTTATTATCCGGACGATACCATCCAGCACGCAGGTGTGATTCTCGGTATCGGCGGTGTCGCAGGACACTCACACAAGTACTTCCCGCGCAACGACTACGGATACATGTCACGGGCAACAATCGCTCAAAACCTTACCGCTGTTACCTTTGCTTGTGTGATGATGAGATCGGATGTATACCGCGAAGTCAACGGTCTCGACGAAGCGTTTGAGGTTGCCTTCAACGATGTGGATATGTGCATGCGCATCCGCAAAGCAGGTTACCTGATTGTTTTCACTCCGTATTGCGAATTGTATCATTATGAATCCAAAAGCCGCGGACAGGAAGATACCCCTGAAAAAGTACGCCGCTTCAACTCCGAAGTTGAGCGCTTCCAGAAACGCTGGGGAAAAGAACTCGCCGACGGAGATCCGTACTACAATCCCAACCTGACATTAACGCACGAAGATTTTTCTTTCCGGAATTCATAAGGAGGACATGTTATGGCCAACAATAAGGGCGTACATCATTTCCTTTCCGACATCAGAACCTACTCCCCTCTGCTTTGGAATCTGACCGCAAAAGATTTTAAAGTCAAATACCGCCGCTCAATGCTCGGCATTTTATGGAGTGTTCTGAACCCCCTGTTTACTATGCTGGTGATCACGCAGGTTTTCGGGTTGCTTTTAAAGGTGAAAATTGATAATTTTGCCACCTACTATATTGTCGGCTGGTCGATATGGAATTTCTTTTCCGAAGCAACCTCACTTTCCATGGGATCCATCCTGGCGGGTGCGCCGTTGATCAAGAAGGTTTACATTCCAAAATACATTTTCCCGTTGGAAAAATGTTTATTCGCCCTGATCAATCTTCTCCTCAGTATGATTGCGGTAATTGCTGTTATGCTGATCCAAGGTGTTTACCCGAGCTGGACTATTCTGCTGGCTCCGCTGCCCATTGTTTACTGCTTTATTTTCAGCATCGGTTTCAGTCTGGCGTTAAGCGCCATGACGGTCTATTTCCGCGACATCCAACACCTTTACAGTGTGCTGTTGACCGTATGGATGTATCTCACACCGATCATTTATCCGATGGAGCTTGTACAAGGCAATTCGATCATTGAAACGATCATCCGTTGTAATCCGCTGTATTACTTTGTAGATTATTTCCGTGATGTTGTTATGTACAACACCTTGCCGACACTCGCAGATAATCTTATCTGTATCGGCATTGCTTTGGTCACCCTTCTTTTGGGAAGCCTGATCTTCACAAAAGCACAAAAGAAATTTATTCTTCACATTTAAAAGGATGTGAACACTATGAAACATGAAAATGCAGTGGAACTTCGCGATATTGAAATGCACTTCAATATGAGCAAAGAAAAGCTCGACAGTCTCAAAGAATATTTCCTGCGCCTGATGCAACGCAAGCTGATGTTTGAGGATTTCGTCGCACTGGATAAGGTCAGCTTCGACATCCCCAAAGGTGATGTATTCGGAATCGTCGGATTAAACGGCAGCGGCAAAAGTACATTGCTCAAAATCATTTCGGGTATTTTGACCCCCACCAAAGGTTCGGTCAACACAAACGGAACAATTGCACCGCTGATCGAACTTGGCGCCGGATTTGATATGGATCTCACCGCCAGAGAAAACATTTATCTCAACGGTTCTGTGCTGGGATACTCAAAAAAATTCATGGACGAAAAATTTGATGATATTGTCGAATTTTCCGAAATGCAAGAGTTTCTCGACACGCCGATGAAGAATTATTCCTCCGGTATGGTGGCGCGCATCGGTTTTGCGATCGCAACCGTGACAAAACCCGACATTCTCATCGTGGATGAAATTCTGGCTGTCGGTGACTTTCATTTCCAAGAAAAATGCGAAGCGCGTATCAACAGCATGATCAACGACGATACAACCGTTATCATCGTCTCACACTCCATTGAACAAATCGAGCGACTTTGCAAACACTGTGCATGGATCGAAAAAGGCAAACTCAAAATGATCGGCGATGCGCAGGATGTATGTAACGCGTATAAGAACTCTTAAACAAAAAGCACCCGACAGCAACAGCTTTCGGGTGCTTTTTTATCATTATTTACCGGTTGAACCGAACCCGCCTTCACCACGGTCCGTGTCAGCAAGCGTATCCGCTTCAATAAAATCCGCTGTCAGATACGGAGCAATGACCATCTGGGCAATCCGTTCGCCGTCTTCCACAGTCTGTGCGACTTCAAAATGATTGTGTAGAGCTACCATAATCTCGCCACGGTAATCGCTGTCCACAACACCGACTTTATTGGCAGGTGCCAAACCGCGTTTACAAGCAGTACCGCTCCGTGCATAAATCAATCCTGCAAAACCGATCGGAATTTCCATGGCAATCCCTGTATGAATAAACACAGTTTCATGCGGTTTTACTGTTATAACTTCACCGTTTGTTAACGCATACAGATCCGCTCCTGCGGCATACGGAGAGCCGTAAGACGGCACAGTTGCGTTCGGATCCAGTTTTTTGATCTTGACCGATTGTTTCATAGCACATCAATCCTCCATTATATCGCCGCTGCCCATCGTCCGTTTCCATACGCCGTCAAGCCAGACCGGTGTGCCGCATTCCAGTGAGCGAGGCACATCCAGAATCCGCTGATTGGACGACCCGCGAAACAGCAAAGACAAATCTTTTTTCTCTTCCACAAACCGTCCGTCAACAAGCACATCCAGAAGAGACAGCATATTTTTAGCGTGATCCCCTACGGAAGAACTGTATAATTCTTCAAAAGTAAAACCCGAATAACACCAAACGGTTTTATCCGGAAACTGCTCACGGAATGCACGAAGCAATCCGATGAGCGGTTTCTGATTTTCGGGTTCAAAAGGTTCTCCGCCTAAAAGCGATAATCCGGAAACATAGCTGTGATCGCACGCATCCAGAAGCGCTTGCTGTGTCTCGGCGGTAAAAGGTTCGCCGTAAGCGAAATCCCATGCTTCACGGTTGAAGCAATTTTTGCAACGGTGACGGCATCCGCTGACAAACAACGACACACGCACACCGACACCGTTGGCGATATCATTCTTTTTTATGGTTGCAACATTCATAATTACAGATGAAGCACGCGTTCTTTGATTTCCTGCGTGCGGCCTTGATTCCAGAACTGCGTACCAATATAACCACAAGTACGACGGGCAACATTCAGCTTGCTTTGATCGGTATTGCCGCAATTCGGGCAGCACCAGATCAGCTTACCGTCATCATCCTTGATTTCAATTTCGCCGTCATAGCCGCAAATCTGGCAATAATCGCTCTTTGTGTTGAGCTCGGCATACATGATATGATCATAAATAAACTGCATCACCGAGAGAACCGCATCCAGATTGTTCTGCATATTCGGAACTTCCACATAGGAAATCGCGCCACCGGGAGACAACGCCTGGAACTTCGATTCCAGCTCAAGCTTGTCAAACGCGTCAATCTCTTCCGTAACATGAACATGATAGCTGTTCGTAATATAGTTGCGGTCGGTCACGCCTTTGATCTTGCCAAAGCGCTTTTGCAGACATTTGGCAAATTTATAAGTGGTGCTTTCCAGCGGTGTGCCGTAAAGCGAATAATCGATATTTTCTTCTGCCTTCCATTTAGCAGTATACTCGTTGAGCTTTTTCATAATTGCAAGACCGAGCGCTTCGCCGTCCGCTTCCGTAAGCTTCTTGCCGATCAGCGCATAGACGCACTCCCACAGGCCCGCATAACCGAGCGACAGCGTGGAATAGCCGCCGTGGAGGTATTTGTCGATCGACTCGCCGCTCTTAAGGCGCAGAAGCGCACCGTGTTGCCACAGGATCGGCGCGGCATCGGAAAGCGTGCCGGTCAGACGCTCATGACGACACTGCAACGCACGGTGGCAAAGATCCATCCGTTCATCAAAGATCTCCCAGAATTTGTTAAGATCTCCTTGCGCAGAAAGACCGATATCCACAAGATTGACGGTCACAACACCCTGATTAAAACGACCGTAATACTTCGGGTTGCCGTTTTCATCAATATACGGTGTCAGGAAGCTGCGGCATCCCATACAGGTGTAGCAATGGCCTTCCCCGTTTTTATCAATCTTGTTCTGAAGCATAACTTTTTCCGAAATATAATCGGGTACCATCCGCTTCGCGGTGCATTTTGCAGCAAGCTTTGTGAGATAATAATACTTGCTGTCCTCATGGATGTTATCCTCTTCCAAAACATAAATCAGTTTCGGGAACGCCGGGGTGACCCACACACCCTTTTCGTTTTTCACACCCTGATAGCGCTGGCGAAGCGTCTCTTCGATGATCAGAGCAAGATCGGCTTTCTCCTGCTCATTTTTCGCTTCGTTAAGGTACATAAACACCGTCACGAAGGGAGCTTGTCCGTTGGTGGTCATCAGCGTTACAACCTGATACTGAATCATCTGCACGCCGTTTCTGACCTCGTCGCAGAGACGCTTCTCGGTCACGCGGTCAATCACCTCTTGCGAGATGGTCTCATCAATGCTGTGAAGTTCCTCCTCCACTTGCTTGCGGATCTTCTTACGGCTGATGTCCACAAACGGAGCAAGATGTGTCAAACTGATGCTCTGACCGCCGTACTGGCAGGACGCAACCTGCGCAATGATCTGCGTAGCGATGTTGCAAGCGGTAGAAAAGCTGTGCGGCTTTTCAATCAATGTACCGCTGATAACCGTACCGTTTTGCAGCATATCCTCCAGGTTGACCAGATCGCAGTTGTGCATGTGCTGCGCAAAATAATCCGCATCGTGGAAGTGAATAATGCCCTGATCATGTGCCGACACGATATCTGTCGGCAACAAAATACGGCGCGTGATATCCTTGCTGACCTCGCCTGCCATATAATCACGCTGAACACTGTTAACCGTCGGGTTTTTATTGGAATTTTCCTGCTTGACCTCTTCGTTGTTGCATTCAATCAAGCTCAGAATCTGATCATCCGTCGTGTTGGATTTACGCACAAGAGCACGCGTATAACGGTAAGTAATATAACGGCGCGCCACATCAAATGCCCGTTGATTCATGATCTGATCCTCGACCATATCCTGGATCTCTTCAACCGTCAGAGAGCGCCCCATATTCATTGCCGCCATTTCCACATCTTCGGCGATACGGCGAATCTGGATGTCTGTCATACGGGAACTGGGCACAACGCTGTCATTTGCTTTCGTAATCGCTACAATAATTTTATCACGGTCAAAAATCTCTTCCGAGCCGCTTCGTTTGATAATTTTCATAACGATACTCCTTTCTGTCACAATATGTTATGGTATTTTGTGGTTCAAACCAATCAAACCACAAGATTTAGTGTTTCTGTGCTTTATTATATCCGTCATATACAGTATTGTCAACACCTAAACACAAGATATCGTCATTTTCTTGTTTACAATTTTGAAACCATCCCTATATATGGTGGTTGGAATACAATAAAAACGATTGCAAATAACAAAAAAATATGGTAAACTGAAAAAAATTAAAAAATCATGTGACCAAATGCAACCTTGATGCGTGTATATGATAGGAGTGAGACAGCTGTGGCTATGTCCGATGCCAATTACAACACCTTGCAAACCGCATACGACAACTACGCCGATCAACTCTACCGTGTTGCTCTCTCCCACCTTCGAAACCCGGAGGACGCCATGGACGCCGTTCAGGATGTATTTTTAAAGCTTCACTGTTCCGGCAAACCATTCCGCGACAGCGAACACGAACGCGCCTGGCTGTTGCGTGTCACAATCAACCGTTGTCACGACCTTGCAAGACGGCAAACAGTCCGTACCTATACCCCACTTGAAGATGTCACCCATCTCGCTGCAAAATCCGACGAGCGTCCTACTGTACTGCTGGAAGTTGACCGCTTACCCGTTACTCTCAAAAGCGTCGTCATCCTTCATTACCTCGAAGGATTTTCGGTTGAGGAAACCGCTTCGATCCTGAAGCTGTCTGCTTCTGCTGTCAAAATGCGGTTATCCCGCGCCCGCGACTCACTACGCTCTGCTTTACAAGGAGAATGACCTATGTTCGACAAAGCTGCTGTTGACGAGTATCGTTCATTAACAGCACCCGAAATTTTAAAACAACGCGTGTTACACAACGCAAGCCAAAGAAAACAGCGCAACATCCGTATTCTTCCGCTTGTCAGTGCACTCGCCGCCTGTCTGGTGCTTGTCTTCGCTTCAACATGGCTGGATGTGCAGGACGATGTGATGATCTCCAGTGACTGGAATCTCAATACCACCTCGCTTCTTGCACTGCCCGCCAGCGCCACATCCAGAATCAGTGCTAACCATTATGCAAACTTCACGCTCGCTGTGAGAGATAAATTGAAACTGGAAACAGACGATACACTGTTTATCCTGACAGACGAGGGTGAACTGATCAACACCTTCCCTTATAAATCTTCGGAGGTTGTGAGAATATATTGGTATATAACAACACCCGAAGCCCAAATGACCGTAAACGGCGTTTCGTACACACTGACCGCCGATGAAGATAACGGTACTTTTCAAATTGTGCAAGATTAAATTTAAATAAAAAGGAGACTACTATTATGAAAAAGGTTCTTGCAATTGCTCTGTCTGTTCTGATGCTCGTGTCCCTGACCGCTTGCGGCGGCAACGGCGGCGCAGCAAAGCTCGAAGGCGTGTCTGCTCCTGTGGACATCCTGAACACCATCGCTTCCTCCTACACCGAAGACGAAAGAATCCCCGGCGAGCCGATGGCTGTTGAAGCCGGCGATACCGATACCCTTGGCTTTACGCTGCACTGCTCGGAAGAGGCAATCGGCATGATCGAGGCTTCTGCTCACTATGTGCACATGATGATGGCTAACAACTTCACCGCGGGTTCCTTCCAGCTCAAAGAA
>JAZRTC010000041.1:0-23666 GCA_045651865.1 Acutalibacteraceae bacterium | reverse complement strand
CGACTCGTTGGCTTTCCAACTTTGTCCGTTGTGGTCTCTCACCCACGCGGCAGGCTTGGCCCTGCTACCGTAAATTTAACGGGTTGGTTTGTTTCGTTTCTTTGCTGTATTGTTTAATTTTCAAAGGTCTGCTGCCGTTCTCTCAGGTTTCCGTTCGGTCTCCCGCGAGACAGCTTCGATATAATACCACGCCTCCCGCCAAATGTCAATACCTTTTTTCAACTTTTTTTAGAATTTTTTTCGCCTTGTGCAAAGCCAAGTTTTTCCGCACAAGATGTGGTGGATTCGGGGATGGTGTGCATATATCCGACATCTCGGTTTTTGCAACTTGATTTCCTTTTCGGAACATTATATAATATAGTATATACCATTGTAAAAGGTCGTGAAAGCATGAGCAAGCCGAAATGGACACCGGGACAACAGAACTGCATCGATGCCCGGGGCGGCACGGTGTTGGTGTCTGCAGCGGCAGGTTCCGGCAAAACCGCCGTTCTGATCGAACGCATTGTATCCATTTTGCAGGATCCCGATAATCCGATTGATATTGATAAATTGTTGATCGTTACCTTCACCAAAGCGGCTGCCGCCGAAATGCGCTCCCGTCTGCACAAACGGCTGGCAGAAGAGATTTCTGCCAATCCGCACAACCGTCATCTTCTGCGCCAGCAAATGCTCCTCCCCTCGGCGCTGATCTGCACGACGGACAGTTTCTGCGTTCAGATGTTGCGCGAATATGCCACACAGGCAGGGATTTCGCCGCGATTCCGCATCGGTGATGAAACCGCTTTGGCACTTCTCAAGCACGAAGCGGCTCGTGATGTCATCGCCGAGGCACATAAGCAAAATGATCCCGCTTTTATTTCCCTTTGCAATACATTGACCGCAGACCGCAGCGATGACATGCTGACCGAACAACTGCTGAAAACCTACAATTTCATCCAGGCTCATCCGTTTCCGCTGAAATGGCTGGATGAACAACAGGAACGCTTCGCGCACACCGGCGACCTCGCTGACACAGTCTGGGGACGAATTCTCCTTCGGCAGGCATACGACAACCTGACCGCCGCCTCGGCTGTGCTGACAAAGGCACTTGAAGAAATGGACGGCGACGACGCTATCTACAACGCCTACGCAGGCACCTTCTCCACGGCGCTTGACGGCACACTGAATGCTCTCAGGTATTTTGACGGCACCTGGGATGAAGCCGTAGACGCCGTTCACCGCATTTCCTTCCCCGGATTCAAATCGCTCAACAACTATGAAGATACTGCCTTTAAAGACCGCATCACCGCTATGCGCAATCACGCCAAGGAATTGGTAAGCTCCGCGGTAAACGATTGTCTGGGATATTCACAGGCGCGAGCGGAAGAAGAGCTCGCCGATGCCTATCCTCTTGTGAAAGCGATGTTCGATCTGGTGCGTCATTTCACCGCACGGTTCTCCGAACTCAAAGCGGAACAGCAATACCTTGACTTCAACGATGCCGAGCATCGCCTGCTCGCCCTCCTTGCCACACCGAATGAGGATGGCAGCTTTTCACGCACAGAGATTGCCAAGGAAATCGGTGCTCGCTTTTTGCATATTATGGTGGACGAATATCAGGACACCAATGCCACACAGGACACTCTGTTCGCCGCCTTGTCCGACAACGAAGAAAACCTGTTCTTTGTGGGCGACCTTAAACAAAGCATCTACGGGTTCCGTCAGGCAATGCCCTCGATCTTCCAGGGTCGCCGCGAACGCGCGACACCGTATAACGGCACGGATTTTCCTGCATCCATTACGCTCGGAAACAATTTCCGCAGTCGCTCACAAGTCGCCGATATCACCAATTTTGTATTCCGCAAACTGATGACCCGCGAAATCGGCGGAATCGTCTACGGCGAAAGCGAGGAACTGGTTGCCTCCGCAACCTTTGAAAATGCAGGCGACCCCGCTTATGACGCAGAATTCATCATCAGCGAACGCAACAATCATCCCAAAGGCTTGTCCCGCCACGCCGCCGAAGCACGGCTGGTCGGTGAGCGGATTCTGGAAATGATGGCAAGCGGCTTTAAAGTCAGCGATAAAAGCGGCCCGCGCCAGCTGGAATACCGTGACTGTTGTATTTTGCTTCGCAGCATCGGCGACAGAGCAACAGATTACATGAAAACATTTCAGGAAATGGGTATTCCCGCCACCACCGACACCCGTGAAGATCTGCTCCAACGCACCGAGATCCGCCTGATCCTCGCGATGCTCCGTACAATCGACAATCCGCTTCTGGATGTGCCGATGCTGGCGACGCTGATGTCACCCGTATACGCCTTTTCCCCCGATGAGATTGCCCAAATCCGCCTTGCCGCCAAGGATGCGCCGCTGTTCAACGCTGTGCGCGCCTGTGCCCGTCAAAAAGGTGCCGTCGCACAACACTGCGCGCGGTTTCTGGATTCACTGAGCCATTTCCGCACACTCAGCGCGGCATTGCCCGCTGATCAGCTGATCCGCCGTTTTTACGAAGAGACGGATTTGTTGCCGATTATGAGTGCGCGAATCGGCGGTACGGCACGCATTGCCAACCTGCGCCGCTTTTACGATCTGGCACGGCATTTCGAAGACCACGATTTTCGCGGCTTATCCGCCTTCATCCGCTATATGACGCGGCTGGAGGAAAAGGGTGTGGAAATCGATGCCGCCTCCGCATCCTCCGCACAAAATGCCGTTAGACTGATGACCGTCCACCATTCCAAGGGGTTGGAATTTCCCGTGGTCTTTCTGACCGATCTCGGCGGTACCTTCAGCCGTCAATCGCTCCAAAACGATATCCTGCTTCATGCCGAAAACGGTATCAGCATCATCCACCGCGATTATGACGATATGTATGAAACCCTGCCGTTTCATCGCAAAGCGCTCAGCTTTTCCATCATCCGTTCGGAAATCGCCGAGGAACTGCGCCTTTTATATGTTGCGATGACCCGCGCCAAGGATAAACTGATTATGATTGAAACGGTGGACAATCTGGCAAGCAAAATGGATAAGCTCAGCATCACCACGACAAGTCCCGATAATGCTTTTACAACTTCGTTTCTGCAAGGTGCCGCCGGCAAAGGTGAATGGCTTTTGGCGTGCCTTGCCGATCACGAAGCAGGGTGCAACCTGACTAACCCTCACGGTGAAATTGATCATCAGGCAGGCGGTTTGTCGGTGATGCTTCGCAATCCCGCTGCCGAACCGAAAGCGAAAGACGATATCCTGCAAGAAGCCACTGCCGTTGTGCCGGAGGATATCGAGGAACGCTTTGCGTATGAATACCCCTTTGCGACGCTCGGACAGGTTGCCGCCAAGGTCACAGCATCACAGACCGCTCATCAACAAAGCAAGAGCGATCTGCCGCCGATGCTTGCTCGCCCTGCATTTCTCAGCAAAGGCGGGCTCACACCCGCTCAACGCGGCACGGCAACGCACATTTTCCTCGAGCATCTGGTGTTGTCAGACACCGATGCCGCCGCACAGGCGGAGTCGCTTGTGGAGCGCGATATCCTGACCGAGCAACAGCGCGATGCGCTTGACCTGCCGCGCATGCAACGCTTTTTGCAAAGCGACCTTGCAAGCCGTATGGCGGCATCCTCCTTGTTGCTCAGGGAATTCCCGTTCACCATTGAGCGCCCGCTCAGCGAAATCGCACCCGCAGTTGCCGCGACGCTCCCCGAAGATGCAAGCGAGGAATTCATTGTCGTGCAGGGCATTGCCGATGCGCTCTTTGAAGAAGACGGCGAGCTTGTCATCGTTGATTACAAGACCGACCGCGTCGACAGCGGCGAGGTGCTTGCCGAGCGCTACCGCCCGCAGTTGATGATCTACAAAGACGCGCTTTCCCGCGCGTTACAGCGCCCTGTAAAAGACTGTGTGATCTACTCGTTCCACCTGAACGAAACGGTCGTTGTATAAGAAAACCCGTCTGTTGCATACGGCAACAGACGGGTTTTCTTATTGTATTACGAACGAAGCGGATCGTAAACAATGAAGTTGGAATTAATTACATTACCAAAGCCATAATAGCCTTTCGGTAAAAAGTCTTTGTCAAAATCGATTCGGCTCTTGTCGGTCAGCTGTACATGTACATAATGAATCGTCTTGGCTTGCTCATCCAAAAGCGCATAGATGCTGGTATTAACATACCCCATTGCCAGCACATAGGCTGGGTACTTGCAGTATGTCTCGTCGTACGCGATTTTACCGTTACCAAGAGTTTTCAAACGCTTGATCTCCTGCGCATACGCTGCATCTGTATATGTCACAGAGAGCAGCATTTCAAAATCCGCACTTCCTACAATTCCCAATTCCCAATCCGCATAGAACTCATTAACATCAAGACCTGCAAGATCTTTCGGGAACAGCTCATCGCGATATTCGCTGAAGCGGATTTCGGGCAAATCCCATACCGCCCGATAATCCGCAACATCGGTATAGGTCTCATGTCCTGCAATATCATAAAAGCTGCATCCCGAAAATACGATTGTTAGCATCATAAATAACGCTAAAACACGAATATATTTCATATACATCCCCCTTTTTTAATATGCATTCCACACAATAGAAATCCGAGCGATTTGCGCGACGGATCTTCCTGTCATAGTTGCGGCAACATTGTGCGTTTCCCGTGGGACTGAAGAACCGTTCCCTACGGCGTTACTGTATTCAGCAATGCACGGAAAGCATCGCTTTCCTCTTGTGTGAGCCGTATAAACCGGCCTTGTTCTGCATAATACACATACGGGCAATTGTCGAATGTCGCATAAAAGGTTGCCGTGATGCCGATTTCGCGGGTCAATACCAAACACGCATCGGATGTGCCACACGAGAGATTGCCCCCGCCATACCATTTTCCATCAAGCAGCTCCACGACCCATTCACGGTCGGCGTATGACAAGGTTTCCCTGCGATCCTCAATGATGATATCTGCCTTGACGATGTCGCGCAACAGCACGCGCCCGAAAGAAAGAAAAGCCAGTATCCCTATTATCATCAAGCTCGCCGCTATACCGATTATACATGTTTTCCGTTTCATTGCTCTCACCCCTCTTTACTATACCATATCCCCGCAAGGCGTTCAAGTTAAGATTGTATTAAAAAATCCCTGCTGTTTGAAACAGCAGGGATTTTTGGGGAAACTTATTTGTTTTCCTTCTTTGCCAGACGACGGTTCGTCCAGGCAGCCCACAGCGGCGAGCAAAGGAACACGGAGCTGTAGAAGCCCGAAATGATACCGAACAGCATTGGCACGGCGAAACTGATGAGGGATTCCAGATTCCACACAAGCGCAATGGCCACAATGGTCAGCACCACGATACCCGTGGTAACCGAAGTGTTCATTGTACGGCGGAACGACTGATTCAAGCTGAGGTTGACGACATCGTTGATGTTCGCCTTCGCGCCCATAATGCCGCGGTTCTCACGGATACGGTCGTAAATAACGATGGTATCGTTGAGCGAGTAACCGAGGATAGTGAGCAGCACCGCCACGAAGTTATCGTTGAGCGGGATGCGGAAGATCACAAAGGTGAAGAATACGATCAGCAGGTCGTGCGCGAGTGCTGCGACAGCAGCAAGACCCGCCGTCCAGCCACCGATCTTGCGGAAGCGAAGTGCCACATACAGGATGAGGAACGCGCACGCCAGAGCGGTCGCAACCAGACACTTCACGAAAAATTGCGAACCGACACGCGCCGACAGCGAGTTTGCGTTGACAAGCTCGATTGCGTTGTCGGGATATTTCTCCGCAAATGCTTTGTCGATAGCCATTTGCTTATCGCTCTCGATCACCGCGGTGCTGTACACGCTGACAAGCTGTACATCGCCGCTTTGCGAAATCTCCGCTGAAGCGCTTTCGCCGATCTGCTCGGTGAAGAATGCGCCGACAGCCGACGCATCCATATCGCCGGTGTAGCTGTACTTAAGCATCGTACCACCCTTGAAGGTGACATCCATTTCCACGCCGAAGATCAGGGTCGCGGCGAGACCGACGACCATAATGCAGGCGCTGATGATCAGGAAGAGGCGACGCTTTGTGATAAAATCCATATTCATTTTCATGCGCGCTCACCTCCGTACAGCCAGGGATTGCGGAACAGCTTGAAGCGCGAGATGGAACGGAGCATCAGGCGGGACAGCGCAACACCCATAATGAAGTTCAGCACAACGCCGATGAACAGCGTGTAGCCGAAGGAGTAAACCATACCCGTTGTCGAGGTCGGGAACATCCACAGGAACGGGGTCAGGATCGTCGACCAGAAGCTGGAGGGAGGTCCGAAGACGCCCATCAGCACGACCGACACGATCAGAACGGTGATGTTACCGTCGAAGATCGCCCAGAAGGAGTTCTTCGAGCCGGCACGGATTGCACCGTCGATGGTCTTACCGCGACGCATCTCTTCGCGAACACGCTCAGAGGTGATGACATTCGCGTCAACACCGACGCCGATCGACAGGATGATACCCGCGATACCGGGCAAGGTCAGCGTGAAGCTGTCAAACACGGAGAAGTAACCGGAGATGCAGGCAATCGTTGCCGCCATCTGACCGATCAGGGCAATGACTGCCACGAAACCAGGCAGGCGGTACCAGCCGATGATGTACAGCGCGACAAGGATAAAGCCGATCAGCGCCGCCAGCACCATTGCATCGAGAGCTTTCTCACCGAGGGTCGGAGCAAGGGTCGCAAAGGACTTCGCTTCGATCTCGAAGGGCAGAGCACCCGCGTTAATCTTGTTTGCCAGAGCCTGTGCCTCGGCATAGTCCGTCAGAGAACCGCCCGAGATGACTGCCTTGCCGTCGCTGATCGCATCGTTGACGGTGGGCGCGGTGATCATCTGATCATCCAGCCAGATGGAGATGACACCTTTGCTTGCCGCCTGCTTGGCGGTAGCATCGGCAAACGCCTTGACAGCGTCGCCCTGCAGGGTCAGCGAGACAACAGGAGTGGTGTTGCCGTTTTCGTCCGTCTGGAACACGGCCTCTGCCTTCGAAACGCCGTCACCCGTCAGCACCTGCTCACCCTTCGGCTTCACGGTCGTCGAGCCGTCTTCGTTGGTGACAGTCTCGGTTTCCTGGCCGATGTAGAAAGCCAGCTGAGCGGTTTCGCCGAGTTCTTCGATCGCGGCGGTCGCGTCATAATCTTCTTCATCGCTTGCCCACGGGAAACGCACGATCACCTGATCGTTCGCCACATCGGCATAGCACTCGTAGTCAGTAATGTTCTGACCGACCAGGCGTTCCTCAATGATCGCCTTGATCGCATTGACTTGATCGTCTTCTGCATTGATCGCTTCGTCTGCCGGACCGAAGGTCACATCCACGCCGCCGCGAATATCGATACCGAAACGGATATCCGCCGCACCGCGAATGACAGTGTCTGTACGGTCACCAAAGGATGTATACACGCCGAAGAACGAGGTGTATGCCAGTCCCAGGATCAGCAGAGCCACGACGAAGAAGACAAATTTCGGTGTTCTCTTCATCGAATCACCCTCCACGGAAAATAATGATTGCGTCTTTATTGCATCTTCCATAAAGACACAATGGTACACAATAGAGTTATTATAAAAGAAAATGTCGGGAATGTCAATCATTCCCGACGGATTTTCACAAAATTCACAATTTAAATTTTACACAAGCGACTCAATCGCGGCGATCTCCGCACAAATGCAGAACATCTCCATCGCGACCTGCAATTCCTCAAGAGGCGGGAACGACGGTGCAAGGCGGATGTTGCTGTCGGCAGGATCGTTGCCGTAGGGATAGGTCGCACCGGCACCTGTGAGCACCACGCCCGCTTCGGCAAGCAGACGCACGGTGCGCTTGGCACAGCCCTCGCACACATTGACGCTGACAAAATAACCGCCGTTGGGAGTATGCCACTGCGCGATGCCGCGACCGCCGAGCTCGCGCTCAAGCATCGAAGTCACCAGGTCAAAACGGGGACGAAGCACCGCCGTGTGCAGTTTCATATGCTCACGCACACCGTCAGCATTCTTGAAGAAACGCACATGGCGCAGCATATTGAGCTTGTCGTGACCGATGGTCTGCACGGTCATACGGCTCTTGATATCGGTGACATTTTTCGCCGATGCCGCGATAACCGCAACACCTGCACCGGGGAAGCTGATCTTGGAGGTGGAGGTCAGCTCGATGAACAGATCCTCCGATGCGCACTTTTTAGCCTCGTCAAAAATGTTGAGAAGCGTGTCGGGTGTATCGGTCAGGTGATGCACGCAGTACGCGTTGTCCCACATCACACGGAAGTCCTCTGCAGCGGGTTTGAGTGCTGCCAGACGGCGCACGGTCTCATCAGAATAGGTGATGCCGTCGGGGTTGGAATACATCGGCACGCACCACATACCCTTGACGAGCGGATCTTTGACATACTCTTCCACCAGATCCATATCGGGGCCGGTTTCGGTCATCGGGATGACGATGTTTTCAATGCCGAAGTATTCGGTGATGCCGAAGTGACGGTCATAGCCGGGAGACGGGCACAGGAACTTGACCGCACCCTGCTGACTCCACGGCTTGTTGCCGCAGATACCCTTTGCATACGCGGTAGAGATGTAATCAAACATCAGGTTGAGGCTGGAGTTGCCGCCGACGATGATGTTGTCAGGCGACACGCCGAGAAGCTCCGCAAACAGGATCTTTGCCTCGGGGATACCGTCGAGCAAACCGTAGTTACGGGTATCGAAACCAGTCGCCGTCAGATACATATCCTTTGCGGACAGGCTCTCAAACATATCAAGAGTCAGATCCAGCTGTTCCCCACCGGGCTTGCCGCGCGACATATCCAGTCGCAGGTCGCGGGATTTGTACTCTTCGTAACGCGCGCGGAGTTCTGCCAGACGCGCGGTCAATTCTTCTGTTGTTGCTTTTTTCAAATTCAGCATTGTGTTCAACCACCTTTTAATAATGCTCTGTATGAACTTGTACCATTATAGCCGAAGGTTGTCGGTTTTGCAAGTTCTTTTTTGAAATCTTGCAAAAAATACGCAATTTCACCGAATAAAGCCTGCGTTTTCCCACTAAAATTGGGCAACGGGTGGCGATTTTGTTCAAAATCGCCACCCGTATCAGTATATGCAGATGATATAAATCCCGTGTTACGCTGTCATCCGTCGGTTGATCCGATCGGCAAGCGGGATAACGCCGAGTGCCAGCAACCCCCACAGCAAGGTATACAACGGACAGATCTGCCCCATCACATTGAACGGCATATCGCTGTAATCCCACACATGTTTACGAAGCCACACATTGAAAATCAGTCCGAATACAAATTCCACTGCGGTCACACCGAGAGCGCATAAGCCCGCCTTGAACCAAAGCGAGCGATGCCGCCACTTGTCGGCGATCGCCGCAAACATCACAAAGCAAAGCCCACCTGCAAGCAGCATACTCCAATGCGTGCGTCCGCGCCACAAAAGCTCGATCAGTCCATATCCCACACCGCCTGACGCAAACAGCATGCTGTTCTTTTTCAGTCGTTTCACACCTATCACCGAGAATAGTGTTTGCCCAAAAAGCAAAACTATACACGGTAAGTCGTCGGATTACGGCGTTACCTATTCTGTCATTGTGCATCGCACAAAGCGCTTAATTTTTCGGTCACGGCCTCATAACTCATCGTTTCCATATCCTCGATCACGGTAACAGAATCTGTACCGAGCTCTGCACTCTCGTGAAGCATCCCGTTTGTGTCAAAGAAAAATTTTCCCTGATACTCCCCACAGATCGTATGCGCAACCACGCCGTCAGATTGCTCTGTTCCCGCTCGCAAAAACAACAGTACACACATATCCTTATGCAAAAGCGGCACACCGTCGGGAGCCATTTCTTCGCTTGCCCCGCTCTTTCGCATCCCGCTCTCACGAATGGTAAGCTCCTCACTGACCGCCACATTTCCCTTATACGCTGATAGAATATGGATCTTCGATAAGCAATGCGCGGTCCATTCGCTTGCGTATTCCGGTAGGTCATCCTCCACAACCCTTGCGATCACCACGATATCCGCTTCTTCGTACAATTCCTCCAAAGTTGTTCCCAAAAGCGTCATCATGAAAGATGATCCCATCCCTGACGGCTCCGACGGATAATAAACCGTTTCAAAAGACATCGCGCCCGAAACAAAATGCCGGTAATATACCCCGTGTCCGACACATATCAAAAGCGCTGCACATGCGGCGAGCGCTGCCGCTTTCAAAAACAGCGGTTTCCGTTTCTTTTTTGGTGTGTCGGCGACATCCATAATATAGCTGTCATCAATATCGCCGAGCAATCGGTATAACCGTAATGTTTGACTCATAGTGTAATCCCTTCTTTCTCCAGCATCACTTTCAGTTTTTTGCGAGCTCTGTGCAATAAAACATACACCCGATTTTCTGTTATGCTCAGTTTCACGGCAATCTCACCAGCCGTGTCCGCATACCAATACCGTCTCACAAACACACGCCGTTCCGTTTCGGAAAGTGTTTTCAAAAAACGATTTAATGTTTCGCGGATGACTATATCCTCCGTAATATCCTCTGCCACGCTCTTATCAGGAATACATGATGAAAGCTCTTCCAGCACAAGTTCCGCTTGCGTTCCTCCGCGCTTTTGAGCATGTTGCTTCTCCAGCCGATTCAAAGACAAATTGCGCGTAATCTTTCCGAGAAACGCACGCAAACATTGTGGTTGACTCGGCGGGATCGTATTCCACACAGCAAGGTAAGTATCACTCACACATTCTGCGGCATCCTCGGTATCCCTCAGAATATGAAAGGCGATCGAACGGCAAAACGCACCGTATTTTACATCCGTTTGCGCTATAGCCGTTTCCGAGCGCAGGTTATATAACTCTATGATCTCGCGGTCTTCCATAGATGTCTCCTCCCTTCTATAGACTAAGACAGAAAACAAGAGAGTAATCTTACAAATTTTGAGAACAATTTGTGGATGTATATGCAAAAAGACACGGAACACCTTGCGTTCCATGTCTTTTTTCTCATTTATGTCTCTTGCGAATATGCGCAATCAGTGCCGACAGCACCAGCGCAACCGCCGCGACAAGTGCTGTCTGAAACAGCACATACCAAAGTGCAAACCATCCCACCCCTGCAAGTGCAGACACTCCGTAGTCGGGTCGGTTATTCAGCCACGCCATACTTCCCAGTGAAACTGCAAGCAACACACCGTCGATCATTACGGCGAGCTTCCACCATCTGTTCATTCAAACGCCTCCGCTGTCAGTACGCCCGCGAGCATACAATAGGTTTCGGGATAGTGAGGATGCTTCACACCGCTGATACCAACCTCTACCAGTGCCGATTTGGCGCTTTCGTAGCGATCGGCAATGTTCAGCTCCACCGCGAAGCGATACGCATCGATCTCGCCGCCCATAAACGCCGCCAGAAGCTGCATAAAATAAGCCGGGCTCTGGCATACATCAAAATCCCAGCCGCCCAGAAAACCGCCGTCATACTTTGTGATAATGCATGCGGTGCGTGCATTGGCGGGAATTTTGGCGATCGCTTTGTCGCGACTGCTCTCGCTCATACCCGTATTGGTGATCGTTATGGTATCATTTGAACCATCCCCGTGGCAAGAGCAGGTATAACGGTAACAATCTACACGCGGATCGCTTCCTGCTGTGAGAATCTTACCGATCGTGGTCACACAATTCTCCATATTGCTGGCATCGGAATCGTAATCCCAGATTCCGGTATAGGTTTCCCACATGGATTCGTAGCTTTCGCGCACGCTGACCGCCTTCGTGGAAGATCCGTAGCAGGTGTAGCCCCAATCCGCAAGCGGCAAGCACGGTACAAAATCATCGGCATTGATAATATTGAAGATGGTTTTGTAAGATGCCGCATCACTTGCCAGTGTCGTATTCGGAGCGGCAAAGGTATAGGTAAACGCCGTTTCACCCGCTTTTTCAAAATTCGCGCCGAGGATATTGGCGATACCCGCTCCGCGGGAATGTCCTGTCACCCAGTAAACGATATTATCGCGATAAAGTCCGTTTTCTTCGATATACCGATCCACATACGCCGCAATGCGATTGGCGGCAACATCAAAGCCCTTGTGATTGTCGGTGTTCCTCCAATCGTCCTCGGGGGTATCTTTGGTAATGTCACCGATATCGCAGTTGCTTGACCATTCCTCAATTGTCGCATTCGTGCCGCGCACCACAACCGCCAGCACGGTGCGAAGCTCGCCGTCCATACTGACATTGCGGTAGCCGACAACAACCTCCGATACATGGCTATCGTTGTAATCGGCGATGAGCGAATAGCTTTGTGCATTCTCCATACCAAAATAGGTGAGCACATCCGTAAGATGCTCCAGACTCGCACTTGTTTCCTTAAGCGAATTGCAGATCAATACCGAGCTCGGCTCATACGCCATTGCCGCAAACAACGACGAAGCCTCACTCAGCGCGGGATTGTACACCGTGTTATCTTCAAAAAACCACGCGTAATCCATCTCCAGCGCCATCGTGCCGGTCGCATATTCCGAGGTCATCGCGGCGGTGTAGGTGTTGTCATACGGCGCCTCGTCAACATCATCGGGAGTGCCGTCTCCATCGGTATCGCTGAGTGTCGGATCGGACAGCAGAATCCCCTTGACATATACCTCGTTGCCGTCCTCGCTGTACACCAGCTCCACCTTGACTTCTTCGCCGTCGGGAACACCGTCTTCGTCGGTGTCGGCCTTGGTTTTATCCAGCGCCACCTTCACACCGTTAAACGCAATCATATTGTCTTCATAATAATCAGGGATGCCGTCGCCGTCGGTATCCGTTGCCGGATGAACAGATTGCGACAAGGCATCATACACAACCGTCAGTTCATCCGCATTTTGCGCCGTATAGTGCGTACCGCCAACCGCCGTTGCATACCCTTCCATAATTTGTTGCGCGCGCAAAAATTCCTCGCCGAAGGCGATGGTGAATGTCTCAACCGGCTGTGCCGCTACCAAAGCAACGGTTTCATTGTACAGCGCTCTGTCGGTCGGTTGTCCGTCGGATATTACGATCATAATTTTTTGAGTAGCTTCATATTGCGTATCAAACAGGGGCAGTGCCGACTGAATCGCTGTATACATATATGTTTGCCCGTTAGAGGAAAAATACTCGGGTGTCAGATACGACTTTACCTGTTCGCGATCCGTTGTCAGCGATGTTGTCATCACCGTAACATCGGTTGCAAATCGAACCACACCGATTCGCGCACCTTCCGGTAACCGATCGATCAATCGGCGCGTAACCTCCAGCCGTTCCCCGTTCGGATCGGTTCTTTTCATACTCGCCGAGTCGTCGATCACCACGACGATCTCCAAGCCGGCATACACAAACGAAGACCCCCAGCGGTCTTCCCACACAAACGACGATTCATACACCGTTCTGTCCAGCAGGATATAGGTGCCTGCCGCTGTGATCGACGCTGTTGCCTCGTCACCGTTCAGGCTTGTGATGATCGGCTCCAGCGTTTGGGTGGCTTCGCTGAAATAATACACCGTCGGCTCCACGGCATCTGTTTGAACAGAAAAGGAAATCGTGCCGTTTTCAAAAGCACCGTCCATCGACACATCGTATGCCTCACTGATACAACCGGGCACATCCTCTGTGAAAAAGCGATCATAAAGCGTCGGCTCTACACACAGCGTTTCAACCGCTTCTCCTGCCAGCGTCATGCCCACGCTCACGGCATTCTCCCCGCAAGACACCGACACATCAAACACATCCTGCGGTGTACACGGATCGGTTCCAAGCTCGAGTTCATAGCCGTCACGCACACCGTCCGCGTCGCAGTCATAGACGAGCGGATCGCTCCCGCAGGTGCGTTCATCGCCGTCCGCCAATCCGTCGGCATCCGTATCGCGCTTGCCAGGATCGGTGCCGATAGACAGTTCCGTGGCATTTGTCAGCGTGTCCCCGTCACTGTCCGTGTCCGCATCTGCCGCTAACGGATCGGTAGACAGTTTAAAAATCTCGGTGTAATCGGACACACCGTCGCCGTCGGTATCGTCGGTTTCATCCGCCGTACCGAACAGTTCTTCTATGTACGCTTGCATACCGTCCGCATCTTTGTCCGCGGTCGCCGTTTTCTTTTCCAAAAAGCTCTGTATATGCGGCTGACCGAACAGCGTCGCGCAAAGCAATGTCACGGTCGCCACTACCGCTATCCACCGTTTTGTACCTTTCATCATCGCACCTCTGCTATCGTTTTCGCCCGTTATTGTACACGGAATTTGTTGTTTTGTCAACATTTCACTTCCGTCCTCGCGTATCAACAAATTCCCATAACAATACCCCGTGCAATTCTATGCACGGGGTATTTGCATTCTTTATACATTATTACGCCAGCAAGGGTTTGAGTGCGTCGGACAGGACATCCTTTTGCGCCTGTGCCTGAGCGAGGTCTTTGCCGAGTGTGGTGAAATAGGTCTTGATCTTCGGCTCGGTACCCGACGGACGGACAATCACCGTTGCGCCGCCTTCGAGGCCGAACACCAGCACATCCGCCGACGGCAGACCCGTTTCCTCGGTCTTGGTGTAGTCGGTCACTTTGACGACTTTATAACCGCCGAGCTCTGCGGGCGGGGTCTGACGCAGGGCAGTCATGATGCCCGCCATCTTATCCATACCGCTCAGACCCGGGAATTCAAACGAATCGACCTTGTTCAGATAACGGCCGTACTTGGCATAAATCGCTTCCAAACGCTCTTTGACCGACGAGCCGATGGAGCGGTAATACGCCGCCATTTCGCAAATCAGCATCGAACCGATGACCGCATCCTTATCGCGGACATAGGGGCCTGCGAGATAGCCGTAGGACTCCTCGAAACCGAGGATGAAACGCTCGACCTCGCCGTCTGCTTCCAGATTGGCGATCTGGTCGCCGATCCACTTGAAGCCCGTGAGAACATTGCGCATCTCGACGCCGTAGTTCTCTGCCACTGCATCCGCAAGCGGGGTCGAGACAAGGCTCTTGACCGCCACGGGATTTTTGGGCATTGTGCCTTTTTCCAGACGACCTTCGCAGATGTAGTCGAGAAGCAACACGCCAACCTCGTTGCCGCTGACCAGCTCATACGAGCCGTCGGGACAACGCATCGCAATACCCACGCGGTCCGCATCGGGATCGGTCGCGAGCATCAGATCGGCGTCAATCTTTTGCGCGAGTTCCAGACCGAGCTTCAGTGCCTCAAAGATCTCGGGGTTCGGATACGGGCAGGTCGGGAAGTTGCCGTCGGGATCCTTTTGCTCGGGAACAACAGTGATATCGTCAATACCGATATCCTGCAGCACGCGCATTACAGGCACAAGACCGCTGCCGTTGAGCGGCGAATACACCAGCTTGAGACCTGCCGTCTTGCAGATGCCCGGACGCACCGAGCAACCCTTGATCGCGTCATACAATGCTTCCTTGCAGTCGTCGCCGACATACTCGATCATGCCGTTTGCAAGTGCCTCTTCAAACGCCATCGTTTTGGCGCCGTTCAAAATATCGGTATTCTGAATTTCCGCATACACGACCGCCGCCGCATCGTCGGTCATCTGGCAACCGTCGGGGCCGTAAGCCTTGTAGCCGTTATATTTCGCGGGGTTGTGGGATGCCGTCACCATCACGCCAGCGTTCGCTTCATAATAACGCGTAGCAAAAGACAATGCGGGAACGGGCATCAGCGCGTCATACAGGCGCACCTTGATGCCGTTGGCGGCAAGGACGCACGCCGTTTCTCTGGCAAACACATCGGAATTGATACGGCTGTCATAGGACACCGCGACCAGTTGATTGCCGCCCTGCGTTTTCACCCAGTTGGCAAGACCCTGCGTTGCCTGTCGTACGACATAAATGTTCATACGGTTGGTGCCTGCACCCAGAACTCCGCGCAGACCTGCCGTGCCGAATGTCAGCGCCACTGCAAAACGATCCTTGATCTCGTCGTCATTACCCTCGACCGCTTTGAGTTCCGCACTCAGCGCAGGATCCTCCAGATCTGCCGCGAGCCAACGCTTATATTCGTCCATATACATTACCGAATCACCTTACCCCTCATAATAATCATAGAACTGATTTTAGTATAATCCTTTTTACAGATATTGTCAATCAATAAAAAACACGCCGTGACCCCAGCCGAGCTTGCCGCCGCCACGGATATGACGGGCATACAGCCGCCGCGCCGTCGTGTCTGTCGGCAAGCGGTCGGGATGGCTCTCATCCGTGTCAAAAAGACGCCACAAATCCCGTTTGTTTTTATCAACACCCCACTTGAACACATCGTACCGTTTCATAAACCGCACAATGTTACTCGCTTCGCCGAGGATCGTCTCGTTTTCGGGATAGAGCAACCATGAATAACACACAAATGCGATGTTGCCGTCGAGTTCTTCGGCAAAAAATGCCGTCGCCTGTTTGTACGCCGCCTCGCACTCCTCACTGAGCAACGGCGTTCCCGTGCGCGGGATATGCACATTGATAACCTTGCTGTCAGGCAAAAGCTGTTTGCCATCCTTTTCATAGGTATGCCCGAACGGCACCACCTCAAATTGCAGTCGCCCGAGCGCAAAACGGGTCAGATTGAAAAAGCCTTCAAACCAAAACGCCACAAAGCTACCCTTCACACCCTTGACAACTTTGCATTCGTCGAGTTTATATTTCAGGTCAAGCATCGAATTCCAAAAGATTGCTTCGTCTATCCCCCGCTCGCGGTAGCGTGCCAGAAGCGTTTTTGACAGCAGCATATAAAACAATAATTCCGCCGTGTATTCGTGCACACCGATGCTTGCCGCCGCTTCGTCGGCGAGTGTGATCAGCCGCCCGTAGTCGCACGCATCGTTGTCATATTCCGCCATCGCCTGCGACACGCACTGCGCGGCGGTTTTATCTGCCGCCATACGGTCGTATACCGCGAGCAGATAAGCGGCATCGTCCGCTTCGTAGCCGCCGTTTGTCAGAAAGTGCTGTAAATAGTCCTTCACGATATTGCCTCCGACTGTCATTTTCTTTCAGTATACCATAGCCTTTCTCTGAGTGCAAGATATGGAATAAAGCCCACATTCGCGGGCATACTGACAGCAGAAAGGAGATGCTGATTTATGGATTTTCAAGGCAGTCGTACTCAGGCCAATTTAATGGCGGCGTTTGCGGGCGAAAGTCAGGCACGCAACAAATACACCTTCTATGCCGCCAAAGCACACGAGGAAGGATATGAACAGATTGCAGATATTTTCCGCGAAACTGCCCAAAACGAAAAGGAGCACGCGGAGCTGTGGCTGAAGGCTCTGCACGGCGGTGATCTGCCGACCACCACGCGCAACCTCGAGGATGCCGCGGGCGGTGAGCATTACGAGTGGACGGAAATGTATGCCGAATTTGCCAAGGTAGCAAAGGAGGAGGGCTTCGATGCCATTGCCGCCGCATTTGAGCTGGTGGGCAAAATCGAAAGCGCACACGAAACGCGGTACCGTACCCTGCGTGACAACATCGAGAGCGGTGCTGTATTCAAGCGAAGCGCACAAACCGTGTGGATCTGTATGAATTGCGGTCATCTTCACACAGGTGAAACGCCGCCTGCTGTCTGCCCCGTCTGTAAAAAACCGCGCGCGTATTTCAAACTTCACATTGCGGATTATTAAGGAGAGATTTGTATGGATCAGAAGAAACATTCCACGCCGATGCCCACCGCCAAAGCGATGGACGATGCCAATGTCCTGCGCACACAAAGCCGCCGTGATCTGTCGGACATTCTCGGCAGTTACACGGGTACCGATGCTGACGGCGAAGCGCCCGAGCAGGATGCAGACGATTTGTAGAACTCTGTCAAAAAAGACTGGATTTTTGAAGCCGCCTATGCTATACTGAACAGTAGTAAAGGATTTTTCAGGAAAGGCGGCGGACACAATGGCAAAAAAGAAGCTCTTTGGCAACACAAAAGAGCCTCGTTGCGAGACCTGCGCACACGGCAAGCTCAGTGCAAACGGCGAGTCGGTGCTGTGCGTACAAGGCGGTGCAGTACCACTGACCCACAGCTGTCGCCGTTATCAATATGACCCGCTCCGTCGCGTGCCGAAGCGTCGCCCGCAACTCATGGATTACTCGGCGGCGGATTTTGCGCTGGACGATGTGCAACCGACAGCCGCGGTGGCATCCCCCGCCATCGAAACGGTTGAAACACCCGAGCGCTCCACCTTTGAACACCTTTTCGCGTATCTGGATGAGCATGAGACCCCCGATGCGGACACCATCCGTGCGATTCTGAACAAGACCTATGAACCCGAAGCGGAGTCCGAAGCAGAACTCGAGGCAGAGCCTGAAGCAGAACCCGAGGCGGAGCCTGAAGCAGAGTCCGAGGCAGAGCCTGAAGCGGAACCCGAGGCAGAACCCGAGGCAGAACCTGAAGCGGAACCCGAGGCAGAGCCTGAAGCGGAACCCGAGGCAGAGCTTGAAGCAGGGTCCGAGACAGAGCCTGAAGCAGAGTCCGAGACAGAGCCTGAAGCAGAGTCCGAGGCAGCAACAGAAGCAGAGTCCGAGGCGGAACCCGATGATATCTCTGCTTTGAGTGATGAAGAGCTCCTTGACCGCATCGTGAAAGAAGCCATCAGCACAAAAGCAGCACTGGCGCCGGATAACACCCCCGATATTGACGACGATCTGGCACGGCTCGATTTGGCGAAGGTTCCCGCTTATGCGCTGAACCCGCTCACCGAACCCGACGCGTCCGCCGATCTGCTGATCCTCACCGAAAGCCATGCGGAGGAAGTCGGTCTGATTAGCGATCTCACAGGCAAAGCAAATGCGCCGTTGTCTGTGGACGATCTGCTGTTCCTGCCCAAAAATACCCCCTCTGACCACGACGGTGCCGACAACATCGGCGGTTTTACTCCATTGACAGGAAACGAATAATCCAAATAACAAAAGACCGGGTGACTCTGTGAGTCAAGCGGTCTTTTCATTTGTACCGATTTCTTATTCAGCAACCGGAGCGTCCACAGGGCAATCACCCGCGCAAGCGCCGCAATCAATGCAGGTATCTGCGTCGATCACATACTTGCCGTCACCCTCCGTGATCGCGTTAACGGGGCAACCGTCCGCGCAAGCACCGCAAGCGATGCAATCATCCGTGATTTTGTATGCCATGTCAAGAGCACCTCCTTACCATTCTTGGTATCTTCATCATACCACATCTTCAAAAAAAAGCAAGTGTTTTTTGCAGGATTATTCTTCCGTCTCGTTTTGCGCTTCTTCAGTTTCGGCGGGTTTGTTTCCGCGCCGCACCACCTTAACATCGTCACGGTGCATGGAAACGGGCGGCGAGTCGGGAGATTTGTCAAGGCGCACCTTGAGCATACCAGTGATCAGGTTGACCTCCTGCACAATGCCACGGCCTTCCTTTGTCGACACAAGCGCACCCTGTCGCGGCGTGGTTTTGATGAGATATTCATATGCATCCTGCTCGTATTTCAGACAGCACATCAAGCGACCGCACGAACCGGAGATCTTGGTCGGGTTCAGAGACAGACCCTGCTCCTTTGCCATTTTGATGGACACAGGCTCAAAATCGTTGAGAAACTGTACACAGCAAAACGCTCTGCCGCAGATGCCGATGCCGCCCAGCATTTTGGCTTCATCGCGCACACCGATCTGCCGAAGCTCAATGCGCATACGGAACACCGAGGCGAGATCCTTGACGAGCTCACGGAAATCCACACGACCCTCGGCGGTGAAATAAAACAGGATCTTGGAATTGTCAAACGCATATTCCACATCCACCAGTTTCATATCCAGTCCGTGTGCGTCGATGCGCTCCTGACAGGTCTTTATCGCCTGTTGCTTTTTCGCCTCATTTTCCTCGGCACGGCGGATATCCGCATCATCCGCCTTACGAACAACCGTTTTCAGCGGTTTGTGAAGCGACGCCTCGTCCATTTCGCGGTTGGCAATTGCCACCTCACCGCACTCCTGTCCGCGAGAGGTCTCCACGATCACGAAATCGCCTTTTTCAAACATCATATCCTGCGGGTCGAAGTAATACACCTTTCCCGCATTTTTAAACCGAACACCAATGATCTGTGCCATCGGTCAGTCCTCCTTACTGTATAGATATATTGATATCACCGTCCTGCGGCGGCGCGAAGCCGCGCACACAGCAGTGTGATGAGTAATGCCTGATTCATATTGCGCGCCCGCGCATCCGTCAGTTCCGCAACGACCGCCATACACGCAAGAAGCTGACGGTCTGTCAGCGCCGTTGACAGTGTTTTTGCCGTATCGGGTGCTACGCTGATCGTTTTTGTGCCGCCCGCGGCAAGAGTGAGCGCATCGCGAAGCACCAATCGCACACCGCTGAGCACGGCATCCGTCAGCGGTTTATCCTTTTCCAGCGGCGCCGTCGCTTTCATCAGCGCCAACTCCTGCGGCGCCAAGACAGCCGCACTGACCGCTTTGATCTGCTCGATTGTTCTGGCAAAACCGTCTTCGGAGGCGCTGTCGATCACCGCGCCGATGCAACCCGAAAACAGGCGGATGCGGTCGATGAGATCCCGTTCAGAGAGGTCGGGCAGTTTGTCCCGCAACACGGGAAGCGCCTCCTGCTCTGTAACGCCGAGCACACTGACACATACACACCGCGACTGCACCGTCGGCAAAAATGCCGTGCGGCTTTTGGCGGTGAGGATGAACACCATATAGGCAGGCGGTTCTTCCAGAATTTTAAGAAGCGCGTTTTGCGCCTGCACATTCATACAGTCGGCATCCGCGATGATGGCAACCTTATGTGCCGCTTCATTCGGGACGACTGCCGCCTGCTCGCGAAGTTCGCGGATGGCGGCGACACTGAGTGATTTTGCGGAACCGTCACCCTGCAACACGGAGATATCCGCATGACCTGTCTGTGCTTTCAGGCATTGCGCGCACGCACCGCAGGGCTTTTGAGCCGCCGTACACACGGCCGCTTTCGCAATCAGATGCGCGAGCATCCGCTTGCCACTTCCGGCAGGGCCTTCAATCAGAATCGCATGAGGCAAACGGCCGCTGTCGATTGCCGCCGAGAGCAACGCTTTTGCCTGTTCATTGCCGACAAACCCTTCAAATCGCACACCGTTTCCCTCCTTTTTTCAAATTCATCCGTGTGATCAGCCGATACCGTAACCGCTGAGCATGGATGTCACCGAGCTGTCAAAGTAATAATCAAATACCAGATACTGTCCGTCCGCTGTCACCGCAATCACCGCATTGACACCGTAGAGCATATGGTAGGGATAATACTTGAACCAATAGTCCATATTCAAGGCGCTCATCATCTGCTCAAACAGCGCCTGATCAAAATTGCCCGCCATATCCTGACACGCCTGTGCGAGCATACCCATGCCGAATTGCACAATCGGGGTCGGGCCCGTCACGCCGTCCTTTGCCTCACGGGTGATATACGCCGACGCACCGTCATATTCCACCGTGTAGGTGACCTCTTCCAGTACACCGTCAGCACCAAATTCTTTCAGAGTGTTGGTGTAAGTGACCGGGCGGTTTTCGGTAACCGCCTGCATAAAGTCGAGCAGTTCGGTGCTGTTTGTCAGCTTGAAGCTCACAGGCAGTGACAACCCATCCGTTGCCTGCTCAGGTTGCTGAGCGGAAACACCGAGCATATCCGTCAGTTCATCAAAAGTCAGCGTACCGCCGACAGGTTCCTCGGGTGTCCCGGTGCAACCTGTCATCGCCAGAAGCATCACCACGGCAAGCACACCTGCCACAATCTTTTTGATCATATTCAAAACCGTCCTTTCACAACCGAAACTGAATCTATGTTTGCCGCTTGCAACGCCTTGCAAAGCTCACGGTCAAAAACTTCTCCTGCCACAATCACCGCCACACCGGGAGGACACGGGCAGACCGTGCCGGCACTGATGCGACCGACCGCCTGAACAGTCGAAATGGTTTCACACTCACCGAAGCTCGCCTCACGCAGGCGCATCGCCCGCTCGGGCAAGGTGTCGGGCATTGCCGCCGAAAACGGATTGTATGCCGCTTTGGGCAACGGTGCGACAACCGCGTTTTCAACCGCCGCCTGCAAAGCCTGTAATTGTTCGTCGGTATGAAACGGGGATGTCAGCAACACGACATATCGCGCGTCGGCATATTCCGCTTCCACACCGCTGTCGCGCAAGCGCTGTGCCAGCACCTGCGCGTCGCCGTCCTTGCAATCCAGCGTGATCCGCACGGGATCGCGCGGTACATCGCACGGCTGTAAGCCGCATCCGGTAACAGTGTCATACAAAGGCTTCAGGCGATCGCTGAGTTTTCGGAACGCCTGTTGTCCCTCCTGCTCCCACCAGTTCTGCGCCGCATCCAAAGACGCGAGCGTCACAAACGACGGTGAGGTCGAACCAAAGAGCGCCATCATCGCTTTCACCCGCTCGCGCGGAAGATCGGCGAACATACCGCCCTTGCTGAGGTGCAGATACGCGCCGCCCGTAAAAACGGGAAGCGTTTTATGCGCCGAATCCGCCGTTGCGTCCGCCCCAAGCATCAGCGGGTGCAGACCGAACGCACCCAGATGAGAACCGTGCGCATTGTCAACAAGCAGTGCCGCGCCGAAACGGCGGCACACAGCAGAGAGTCCTTGAATATCGGCAAGCCTGCCGTAATAATCGGGCGAGGTCACATACACCGTGCGGATATCCGTATGTGCTGTCAGCATCGTCTCCACGGCTGTCGGGGTCATCGCCACCGACCAGTACACATCCAGATCCAGCAGCGCCGCCGCATGCGCCGCACTGCGATGCGCGTTACGACCCATCAGCACCGCCCCGCCGCGCTGTGCGGCAAGCCCGAGCATGGTCTGGATACACAATGTGCATCCGCCGCCCGAAAAATGCGTCTGCGAAGCGCCGAATACACGCGCCGCTTCCTGTTCCGCCTGCTCGATCGCGTCGCCGCCGTCATAGAGACTGCCTGTTTCGGGAAGCTCCGTCAGATCAAGCGCCGCCGAGCAAAGCGGTGTCAGCAGTGCCGCCTGCCCCTTGTGTCCGGGGGTATGGTAGGACACGCGCCCGAGACGGGTATATCGTTCAAGCGCTTCCACAAGAGGGGTCGCCACTGCGTCATCTCCTTTTAAAAATTTCCAGATTGCGTTGCAAAACCGCTTTTCCGCGCCAACCGTAAGCCTTGTCCGTCAGATCGTCGAGCGATGCCTCCGACAACCACGGTTCATACCACGAAAAGCAGGGGTGCGGCGCAATCTCTTTGCCGACATTCATCGGGCAGACTTCTTGACAGGCATCACAGCCCCACAGCAGCCCGCCTTTTTGAACAGCGGCAATCTGCGCCGTTGTCAGCTCACCTTTTTTCTGCGTCAGCGCCGACACGCAAGTATCACGCTGTGCCGACGGCAGGCATCCGCCCGCGCACGCATCGGCACAAGCACCACAATGCAAACATTCGCGATATTGCTCGTTCACGGGAAGTGCCAGCGTTGTGACAACACAGCCGATAAACACATACGAGCCGTAGCGGTCGCTGATCAGCAAACCGTGATCACCGCGTACACCAAGCCCCGCCGCGACTGCACAAGCAACCTCAGGGAGCGGCGAATTATCCATAAACGGCTCAAAGCATTCGCCTTCATACCCCTCGCCGAGTGCCGCCGCAAAATCGGAC
>JAZRTC010000040.1:0-8740 GCA_045651865.1 Acutalibacteraceae bacterium | reverse complement strand
CTGCTTTACCACTTCATACATTCGTTCATAGTTCGCCACCCGTCCCCCCTCAAACAAACACCCCGCCACCGTTCGGTGACCTCGTTTATCATATTATGTGTTCAGTACATAGCTTCCATCCCGCGGAAGTCCGATTTTTTGCATCACAGCCTCTTCATGCTCACGCATACGCACGGCTTGCAAACCGCCCTCGACATGATCATAACCGAGCAGATGCAGCATCGAATGCACCACAAGATAGCCGACCTCACGCTGGAAGCTGTGCTCATACTGCGCCGCCTGCTCCTGTGCGCGCTCGATCGAGATCACGATATCACCCAGCATAAACGCGCCTGTTTCGGGATGACGGTCATACACGCCGCCTTCGCCGAGCGGGAATGACAGCACATCGGTCACCTTGTCGATTTCGCGATGCTCCGCATTGATTTCACGGATCTGCTCATTATCTACAATGGAGATATCCACCTGCGCAGGTTCCGCAAAATGCTCATTTTCCAGCACCGCATTGCAGCAACGGCGCATCAGCATCCGCAGACCCGTCGGAACTTTCACCGTTTTTTGCTTATTTTCAATGACTACCTTTACCTTTGCCATGCGTTGCACGCTTCCTTTCCTCGGACGCTTTGCTTTTTTCAAAGCGTTCGTATGCTTCGATGATGCGTTGCACGAGCTGATGCCGCACAACATCCTTCTGGCCGAATTCGCAAATTGCGATATCCTCCACATTTTTCAAAATCTTTAAAATCTCTTTCAGACCGCTCTTGCGACCGTCGGGCAGGTCAATCTGCGTCACATCACCCGTGACAACCATCTTGGAGTTAAAACCAAGACGGGTAAGAAACATCTTCATCTGCTCAGGTGTGGTGTTCTGCGCCTCGTGGAGAATGATAAAGCTGTCGTCAAGCGTTCTGCCGCGCATATACGCAAGCGGCGCAATTTCAATGTTGCCGCGCTCCAGATATTTCTGATAAGTCTCAGCGCCCAGCATCTCAAACAGCGCGTCGTACAGCGGGCGGAGATACGGATCAACCTTCGACTGCAGATCACCCGGCAGGAAACCGAGCTTTTCACCCGCTTCCACAGCAGGGCGGGTCAGGATGATGCGGTTGACTTCCTTGGCGCGGAACGCTTTGACCGCCATTGCCACCGCCAGATAGGTCTTACCCGTACCCGCTGGGCCGACACCCACTGTTACCGTGTTCTGGCGGATCGCCTCCACATAACGCTTTTGTCCGAGTGTCTTGGGTTTGACGGGGTTGCCTTTGGCTGTCACAGCGATGCTGTCCGAGCCGAGCTTGGGGAGCTCTTCCTCACCGCCTTCGTCCACGAGCATCATCACATACCGCACCGATTGTTCCGTCGGCTGTTCGCCGCGGTTGATGAGCTGGAGCAAACCATTGATGGCGCGCACCGCTTTATCCACCGCTTCAACATCGCCGCTGATGCGGATGTCCGAACCGCGGTTGGTCACATTTACTCTGTAATGTTCCTCAATGAGTTTGATGTTTTCATCAAAACTCCCGAACAGCGCGACCGCGTGTTCCATACGGTCAACACCGATATACTGTTCTGCCACTCTCAGGCGGCCTCCTTTTTCCACAATGTAAGCTATATTATAGCACCCTGTGTGCACAAATGCAATATTTTTTGTGGATTTTTCTTTAAAATTTTATAAAAAATCATACAATTTTTGATTTTTATTGACAAAATTTCTTCCATAGTGTATCATTAGACACGAACAAGCCACACAAAAAAGCAAACAAGGGGTGCTGACAGCGGTCGGCTGAGAGCGGGCAATCGGTCCCGTAACCCTGTGACCTGATCCGGATAATACCGGCGGAGGGATGTTTTCATATTGTGCCGTTCTGTCAGCTGATTTCTCGAGCAGCACGGCGATAAGGAACCGTCTTTTTCCGCTTTGCGAAAAAGGCGCTTTTTTGTTGCCGCTTGTATCTTCTGACAGGAGGTAACCCTCTATGAAAACCACCGTTCGTCTGACAGAAAGCGCCGTGATGCTATCAGCGGCGTTTGTGCTGTCGCTCATCCCCGTTGTGCAAATGCCCTTTGGCGGATCGGTCACACTTGCTTCGATGCTCCCGATCCTGATCATCGGCTTTCGGCACGGCACTCCATGGGGTCTGGTTGTCGGCTTTGCAGGCTCGCTCTTGCAACTGCTGACAGGACTCAACAACCTGTCCTATGCCACCTCGGCATGGGCAGCAGTCGCAATCGTGTTGCTTGATTATGTGATTGCATTCACCGTTCTGGGACTGGGCGGCATATTCCGCCGCTTCACCCGCTCGCAAAACACGGCGTTGGTATCGGGTGCATTGCTGTGCTGTGCACTGCGGTATGTGTGCCATGTGATTTCGGGCTGCACCGTATGGGCAGGTGTCTCCATCCCCGACACGCAAGGCTTGCTTTATTCCCTGTCCTACAACGCGGCGTATATGATTCCCGAAGCCATCATCACGGTTGCCGCCGCACTTGCCTTGACCGTATCACTGGATCTGACGGGTGAGCAGCCGCGCCGTGCCGCCGTGACCAAGGGCAAACCCGTTGTGCTGATCGCGGCGCTGTGTGCGATCATTTTTGCCACCGTCGGTGCCGTGTGGTTTTTCCACGCCGTTCAGACGGAGGACGGCTATTCCTTCGCCGCTTTGGCTATGCGTGATCTGTGGATTGTCGGCGGATGCGCACTACTTGCCGTTGTCGCCGCTGTTGTGAGCGCTGTAACCAAAAGGAAATAAAAGTGGCTCACACACTCGTTTTTTGCATATCTTAACCGCCTGCAAAACCGCTTTGCAGGCGGTTAATTTTCTGCAAATTTTACCAAATACATCTTGCTTTGTACCATCTTTTATTGTATACTATATTCATACTTTTATAAGGGAGTGTCTGCGCGTGCGTAAGCTGGACCCTGCTGTCAAGCAGGAAACATTGTATATTGCTTGCTGGGTCATCATCTTCAGCGTACTGATGCAGGCAGTGTACCTGATTATCGGTGCATGGGAGTGGCGTGTTCTCCTTGCCAATGTGATTATAAGCGCCGCGACGGTGCTAAACTTCTTGTTGTTAGGGATCACGGTGCAAAATGCCGTCGCCAAGGATGAGCAGGACGCCCGCAATACGATCCGCGCCTCGCAGATCTATCGCAAGCTCGGTCTGATGCTGGTTCTTGTCATCACCTATGTCGCATTGCAGATCGGTACAAACATTCCGTTGGTGATCGCCTTGGCAATGCCGATTGCCTTCCCGCGCATCGCCATTGCATTTCGCCCGCTATTTGATAAACACGATAAGGAGGGAAAGGTATGACGGAAAAGCGTCGCCTGTCGGCGGTGGATATTTTGTTGCTCATCGCCACGGTACTGCCTCTGCTCGGATGTATGATACTGCAGATCCTGTGCAAACCTGCTTCGGAGGGTATTTCCGTTTCGGGTGCGTACATTTATCTCACTATCGATATGCCGCTTCAACCGCTGTATATCACCGAGGCACAGGTCAACTCCTGGGCGGTCGTGCTGACGATTTTGTTCCTTTGCCTGTTCCTTACCCGCAACCTGAGCGTGCGGCATCCGTCAGCAAGACAGCATCTGGCGGAATGGATCGTGCAAACAACGGACAACCTCGTCAAAGACAATATGGACCCCTACTTCCGCTTCTTTGGCCCCTTTATTGCCACCATCATCGGCATCTCGGCATTCTCGAGCCTCAGTTCCCTGCTCGGTCTCTTCCCGCCGACCACCGATCTGAATGTTGTGGCGGGTTGGGCGATCCTCGTCTTTATTATCATCACCTATTACAAATTCAAGTGCGGCCCCATGTACTATGTCAAGGGACTGTGTGAACCCGTGTTCTTCCTCGCCCCCATCAATGTGATCGGCGAGTTTGCCACCCCGATTTCGATGGCGTTCCGTCATTACGGCAATGTGCTGTCGGGCGTGGTGGTCTCCATTCTGGTCAGCGCGGGACTGAGCGGCTTGTCTGCCTCGGTTTTCGGATGGCTCCCGAGTGTGCTCGGTGAGATCCCGTTCCTGCGCATCGGTATCCCTGCGGTGCTGTCGGTCTACTTTGATCTGTTCAGCGGTTGCTTGCAGGCGTTTATCTTTGCGATGCTGACCATGATGTATGTCTCAGGTGCTTTCCCGATTGAGGACTATGCGGCTCGTCGGGCAAAAATAGAAGCCAAAAAACAAAACAAAACTCGGAGGTAATCTACTATGGAACTTGCTATCGGTATCATTCTCGGCTGTTGTGCACTCGGCGCAGGTATCGCGATGATCGCGGGTATCGGCCCCGGTATCGGTGAAGGTAACGCGGTTGCAAAGGCTTGCGAAGCCATCGGCCGTCAGCCCGAAGCGAAGGGTTCTGTCACCAGCACGATGATCATGGGTTGTGCGATCGCGGAAACTACCGGTCTGTACGCGCTCGTCGTGGCGATCCTGCTCATCTTCGTGGCGCCCAACATCTTTGTCAACATTCTGACAAGTGCTCTGTAAGAATCCGATTATATTGGAGTGAATCAATATGCAATCACTGGATATTATATCGGTCAACATCTGGAGCGTCCTGATCTCACTTGCCAATCTTCTCATCCTCTTTCTCGTCATTAAAAAGTTCCTTTACAAACCCGTGAAGGACACAATGGCAAAGCGCCAGGCGGAAATCGACAAGCAATACGATGCCGCCGCAGAAGCCGAAGCCTCGGCCATGCAGAACAAAGCGGAATGGGAAACCCGTATGGGAACGGCAAAAGAAACCGCCGACGCGATGATCAAGGATGCCGCGGATACCGCTAAGCGCCGCGGCGAGACCATCATCAGCGAAGCGGAGGGCCGTGCCGACAGCATCGTGCGTCAGGCGCAGGCGCAAGCGGAGCTTGAGCGCCGCAGTGCCGAAGAGGATATCCGCCGCGAGATCGTGGACATTTCCACCCAGCTCGCCGGTAAGATCCTGGAGCGCGAGGTGAACGCGAACGACCACCGCAATCTGATCGACTCGTTCCTGGAGAATATAGGTGACGCCAATGACTGATATTGCCAAGGAATACGGCGCGGCATTGTTTATGCTCGCCAAAGAAGACGGCAATGTCGATGCCGTCGCGCGCTCGCTCGCTTTGATTGACGAAGCATTCCGGGCGCATCCTGACTATGAAATTCTCCTCTCTCTCCCCAACATCGCACGCGAGGAGCGCGTCGCTTTGATCGATCAGGCATTTGCCGGCACGATCGAAGACGCGGTGCTGTCCTTTCTGAAGCTGATGTGCGAGGAGAACTGTATTCGTGCGTTCGCCGTTGCAAAAACGGAGTTTGACGCACTCGTCGATGATGACAACCGTGTATCGCACGCCGTCGTCACCAGTGCTGTACCTTTGACCGACGACGAACAGCGCAGCCTGATTGCCAAGTTGCAAGCTCTCAGCGGACACACCGTACAGGCAGAGTATCATCTGGATGCTGCTTTGCTCGGCGGTATGATCGTGGAGCTTGACGGCACGGTGTACGACAACAGTCTGAAACGACAAGTAACTCGCTTAAAGGAAGTGATCGAAGCGTGAGTAACAAGCCTGAAGAGATCAGCAACATCATAAAAGAGCAGATCCGCAACTACCGTTCCCGTATGGAAATGCAGGAAACAGGCACCGTTATCCTCGTCGGTGACGGCATTGCCCGCGTCTACGGTTTGAAGAACTGTATGGCGGGCGAACTGCTGGAATTTGAAGACGGCAGTGCGGGTATGGCACAAAACCTGGAAGAAGACACCGTTTCGGTCGCGCTTCTTTCCAATAAAAACAGCATCCGCGAAGGCTCGACTGTCCGTCGCACGGGCAAGGTTCTGTCCGTGCCTGTGGGCGAAAAGCTGCTTGGTCGCGTGGTCAACGCACTGGGCGAGCCGATCGACGGCAAAGGCCCCATCGATTACAGCGGTATGCGCCCGATCGAATCGGAGGCACCCGGCATCATCGAACGCCGGAGCGTCTCGGTGCCGCTCCAGACGGGTATCAAGGCAATCGACAGTATGATCCCCATCGGTCGCGGTCAGCGTGAGCTGATCATCGGCGACCGCCAGACGGGTAAAACGGAGATCGTGGTCGATACCATCATCAACCAGAAAAACAGCGGTGTGTTGTGCATTTATGTCGCCATCGGTCAGAAGAACACCTCGGTGGTACAGCTTGCCAACAACCTTGCCGCCGCAGGCGCGATGGATTACACCATCATCGTCTCGGCTTCGGCTTCGGAAACCGCACCGCTCCAATACATCGCCCCCTATGCGGGTTGCGCGATGGCGGAATATTTCCGCGAGCAGGGCAAGGATGTCCTGATTGTGTACGATGACCTGAGCAAGCACGCGGTCGCATACCGTGCGCTCTCGCTCCTTATCCGCCGTCCGCCCGGCCGTGAAGCGTATCCGGGTGATGTCTTCTACCTGCACTCCCGTCTGCTGGAGCGCGCGGCGTGTGTCGCGCCCGAATACGGCGGCGGTTCCATCACGGCATTGCCGCTGATTGAAACGCAGGCAGGCGATGTGTCGGCGTATATCCCGACGAATGTCATCTCCATCACCGACGGTCAGATCTTCCTGGAAACCGAGTTGTTCCACGCGGGTATCATGCCCGCCATCAACCCGGGTATCTCGGTCAGCCGTGTCGGTGGTTCGGCACAGCTCAAGGCAATGAAAAAGGTCTCGGGCGAGCTGAAACTGCTCTACTCGCAATACCGCGAATTGCAGGCATTTGCACAGTTCGGCAGTGACCTTGACGCCGACACAAAGGCAAGACTTGCTTTAGGCGAAAGAATTGTTGAAGTTTTAAAGCAGAACCGCAATTCTCCCGTAAGAGTTGGATGCCAGGTTGCTATAGTTTATGCGGCAACTAAAGGATATCTCAACAGAATTCCCGTAAATAAGGTTAAAGAATACGAAGCTAACCTTTATGAGCATCTTGAAAATAAATATAACGACCTTCTTATCCGTTTCGAAAGCGGCTATTTTGACGATAGCGACGTAGAAACATTAAAGCAGGCTCTCAGTGATTTAGAGAGATAATTTAAAAATAAGAAAGGCGTGTATTAAATGGGTGCGGATATCAAGAAACTAAGAAACCGCATTAAAAGCGTAGATTCCACCCTGCATTTAACAAAAGCTATGGGTCTTGTGGCAAGCAGTAAAATGCGCAGAGCTTTAGACGGTATGTTAAAAGGCAGGGAATATGAAAACGCTGTGAGAAATGCCATTGAGCCTTTGCTTGGCTCAGCCGAATGCAGAAAAAGCCCCTATATGCGCAAATACGAGGGTGAAGTTACACCCGAGAAAACTCTGCTTATCGTAATTGCAGGCGACAGAGGCTTGGCAGGAGGCTACAACGCCAATATATTCAGAGCTATGCGAGAATTCCCCGGCGTGGACGTAATTCCTATTGGCAAAAGAGCCTGTGACAGATATAAAAAAGCCCCCTTATATGCCGAAACTTTCGATTTCGCTTCTTCTCAGGAGTTGGCTGCAAGAATTTGCAGTGAATTCTCGGAGAAAAAGTACGACAGAGTAGGTATTGTAAGCACTAAGTACATTTCTGTTATGACTCAGGAGGCTTCTGTTAAGTGGATTTTACCTTTAACTGAGCCCGAAGAAATAAAGCCTACAGGCGTTATTTTTGAGCCGGACGAAATTACTATTCTCAATGCAGCTGTGCCTGAGTATATTGCAGGTATAATTGTAAGTGCTACAAGAGAGAGCTTTTGCTGTGAAATAGCGGCAAGAAGAACCGCTATGGACAGCGCAGGCAAGAACGCTCAGGAAATGATTGATGATTTAAGTATTAAGTATAACCGTGCACGTCAGGGCGCTATTACTCAGGAAATTACCGAAATCATCGCAGGCAGCGGCGCATAATTGATGCGGAAATTAAAGCGACCCCAAATCCGATTAAAGGAGAGAAGGCTTTGTTCCTTTATGGTATAAAGCCGTGAAAAAATATGTCAGAAATTGCAAAAGGCCGCGTTGCGCAGGTTATGGGACCTGTTGTTGACGTTCGCTTTGAAGAAGGTTATTTGCCTTCTATAGATAACGCCCTTACTATGCAAATAGGTGAGAAAGAACTTACAGTTGAAGTATCACAGCATATAGGCGACAATATTGTAAGATGTATTGCCATGTCCTCTACAGACGGCTTAAAGCGCGGCACACCTGTTATTGATACAGGCAAGGCAATAAGCGTTCCCGTAGGCAGAGAGACACTTGGCAGAATATTTAACGTATTAGGTCAGCCCGTTGATAATAAACCCGCTCCCGAAACAGAGGAGAAGTGGAATATTCACAGAGCTGCTCCCGAATACAGCGAGCTTTCCACTTCACAGGAAATTCTCGAAACAGGTATTAAGGTTATTGACCTTCTCTGCCCCTATTCCAAGGGTGGTAAGGTTGGCCTTTTCGGCGGTGCCGGCGTTGGTAAAACAGTTCTTATTATGGAGCTTATCCACAATATCGCCAGCGAGCACGGCGGTCTCTCTGTTTTCACAGGTGTTGGTGAAAGAACAAGAGAGGGTAACGACCTTTACAATGAAATGAAGGAATCAGGCGTTTTAAACAATACAACCTTGGTTTACGGCCAGATGAACGAGCCCCCCGGTGCAAGAATGAGAGTTGCGCTTTCAGGCCTTACTATGGCTGAATACTTCCGTGATCACGAAGGTCAGGACGTGCTTTTGTTTATTGATAATATTTTCCGTTTCACACAGGC
>JAZRTC010000039.1:0-9712 GCA_045651865.1 Acutalibacteraceae bacterium | reverse complement strand
CCTCTTGCCTTTTTGAAGACGGTGGAGTATACTGTATTAGCACTCACAATGCAAGAGTGCTAATACAGTATACGCAGGAGGCCATTCCTATGGCAAAAAAACAGTTTAAAGCGGAGTCCAAGCGATTGCTGGACCTGATGATCAATTCAATTTACACCCACCGCGAGATTTTTCTGCGCGAGCTGATCTCCAACGCGAGCGACGCGCTGGACAAGCTCTATTACCACTCGTTGCAGGACGGCACCACGGGTATTGACCGCCGTGAGTTTATCATTTCCATCACGCCCGATGCCGACGCGCGCACGCTGACGATTGCCGACAACGGCATCGGCATGACCAAGGCGGAACTGGAAGACAATCTCGGCACCATCGCCAAAAGCGGCTCGCTGGCATTCAAGCGTGACACCGAGCAACCCGCCGACATCGACATCATCGGTCAGTTTGGTGTGGGTTTCTACGCGGCGTTTATGGTGGCGGATCGCGTGACAGTGACCAGCCGCGCCTTCGGCAGCGACGAAGCGTATGTGTGGGAGTCGACGGGTGCAGACGGCTACACCGTGACCGAGGCGCAAAAAGATACCCACGGCACGACCATCGTGCTTCACATCAAGGACAGCACCGAGGATGAGAATTACGACGAATTCCTCCAGCCCTACCGCCTCAAGGCGCTCGTCAAGCGTTATTCGGATTACATCCGCTATCCCATTCAGATGCCGATGCCGCAAAGCAAGCTCAAAGACGGCTGTAACGGCGACAAGCCTGAGGATTACGAGCAGGTGACCGAGGTTGAAACACTCAACAGTATGGTGCCGCTGTGGCGCAAAAACAAAAACGAGCTGACCGACGACGATTACAACGCGTTCTACAAAGAGAAATTCTTTGATTATGTCGACCCTGCCCGTGTCATCCACAGTGCCACGGAAGGTGCGGCGACCTATCACGCGCTGATGTTTGTCCCCGCACACGCACCGCAGGATTTCTATTCCCGCGATTATGAAAAAGGTTTGCAACTCTATGCCAGCGGTGTGCTGATCATGGACAAATGCGCCGACCTGCTCCCCGACTGCTTCAGCTTTATCAAAGGTCTGGTCGACTCGCAGGATCTGTCGCTGAACATCTCGCGCGAGATGCTCCAGCACGACCGCCAGCTCAAGCTCATTGCCTCGCGACTGGAAAAGAAGATCAAAGCAGAACTGTACGCGATGCAACAAAATGACCGTGACAAGTACGAAGCCTTCTTCAAGAGCTTCGGCATGCAGCTGAAATACGGCGTTTATGCCGACTTCGGCAAAAACAAGGAGCTTTTGCAGGATCTGTTGCTGTTTGCCTCCTCCAACGACGAGCATCCGACAACGCTCGCTGAATACCTCACCCGTATGAAAGAGGAACAGACCTGCATCTACTACATCTGCGGCTCCGACCGCGACAAGCTCGCCAGAATGCCCCAGACAGAGCTGGTACGCGACCGCGGGTATGAGATTCTGTATCTCACCGAGGATGTGGACGAGTTCTGCATCCGTTCGCTGATGGATTACGAAGGCAAGACCTTTAAAAATGTGTCCGACGGCGATCTCGGCCTTGAGACCGAGGAAGAGAAAAAGCAAGCCGAGGAGCAAGCCGAACAGCACAAAGACTTGCTCACCGCAATGACCGAATCGCTCAGCGGCAAGGTTGCCGCCGTGCGTCTGTCGAACCGTCTGAAATCTCATCCCGTGTGTCTGTCGAGCGAAGGCGGTCTGTCGCTTGAGATGGAAAAGGTGCTCCGCGCCATGCCGGGTGAACAAGCCGAACAATTCAAGGCAACCCGCGTGCTGGAGATCAACGAACACCACGCGATCTGGTCAACGCTTCAACACCTGTTTGACAGCGACAAAGAGAAACTCGCTACCTACACGGCACTTCTCTATGATCAGGCGTTGCTGATTGAAGGTCTGCCTGTTGAAGATCCGATTGCCTTCTCCAATGCCCTGTGTGACCTGATGACCAACTGATACAACCTCAAAAACGGCATCCGTGCCACACGGATGCCGTTTTTTTATATATTTGTATAGAATTACTTGTGTTTTTTCAAAAAAACTGGTATACTTGCGTTATACCCTATTAACATCATAAAGCGAGGGATCTGTATGTTTAAAAAAGCACTCAGTCTTCTGCTGTCACTGATGCTGATCGTTATGCCGTTTAGCGGTACGATCGTATTCACAGCTTCGGCGGCAGACGGCAACCTGCCTGCGATCAGTTTCAACATTGATCCGTATGCAGTCATTCATCCGAGCACGGCTATCACCGTGACCTGCACCGCGCAAGGCAGTGCGATAACCGCATGTGAAGTGCGCCTTGAGGGCACCCTGCTCGGCACCTTCTCCCCCTTCACCTTCACTCCTGCGGGTTGCGGTCTGAGCGACGGTCTGTACACCGTGATCGCGAAGGCGACCGACGCCGACGGCGATGTGGCGTATGCACCGCTGACCTTCACGGTCTCTTCGGATGCGGATGCCGCTTACACCGTATCGGGCAATACTGTCTCGACGGCAGGCTCGGTCACCTACTATCAGGCGAATGCGCTCAACTTTGACGCGCTGTACGGCGCGTCCACCAACGGCGTGCTCGACCCCGCCACACTCAAAAGCTACAGCACCGCCGATGTCAACGACCTGCGCTACACGGATGACGCGGTTGTTGCCGCTTCTTCGGCGGGTATCCCCTATCAGTTCTTTGATGTGGATCTCGCGGGCAAAACCGGTGGTCAGGTCGCTGTCTCTTACAGCGGCGCCACCAAAGCGGGCGAACGCATGGCGGTCAAAGTGTTCAACCCCAAAACCAACAACTGGGATACCATCGGCACCTTTACCGGTGCAGGCAGTGTCTCGCAGCTTGTGGATGTTGCGACCTACAATGTCGGCGGCAAGCTCAATGTGATGGCGGTACTTGACTATGTGACCAACGGCTCGGACACCATCGTCTGGTCCACCGACCCCCAGCACTACACCAAGTTCCGCGATCTGAACGAATACTACTACAAAGTCTATCAATACGCCGCCGCGCTGTATCAGGCAGGCGATGCGGGCTATGTCATCACCACGGGCGACCTCGTTGATGATCTTCCCAAGGCAGCGGTCACACCGTCGCAATGGGCGGTATCCGACAAGGCAATGTCCTATGTGGAAGAAGTGGGTATGCCCAACGGTCTTGTGTCGGGCAACCACGATGTCAACACCTTCAAAAGCCCCGACTATTCCATTGCCAACACGGTGGACTACTCCATGTTTGCAAGCACCTTCCCTGCTGACCGCTACAACAACGAGCGTTGGTACGGCGGCAGCTTGAACAACAACACCTCGCACTATGACCTTGTCACCATCGGCAATGTCGACTTCATCGTTCTCTATCTCGGTTACGGTCTGGAAGCAGACGATGAGACAGTCGCGTGGGCAAACGCGGCGCTCAAAACCTATCGTCACCGCACCGCGATCATCGCTACCCACGAATATCTCGATGCCCAGCAAGCTGTGCGTGCCGAATCGGGCCGCGGTCAGTTGATCTATGAAAAGATTGTCGATCCCAACCCCAATGTCAAGCTGGTGCTTTGCGGCCATGACGACGGTGCGCTGATGCTCCAGAAAACCGCTTCGGACGGCAGAACTTTCTATGAAATCCTGTCGGACTACCAGTTCGTTGAGGCGGAGGACGACAGCTTCTATGCCAACGAGCACTACATCGGTTCTGTGCCCGAATGCTGCGGTGATGGCTACATCCGCCTGATGACCGTGCAGGGCAACTCGCTCTCAAGCATCACCTATTCTCCCGTGACCGACCGCTACAATCCCTACGGCGACCGCGAGGAGTTCTCCATCAATGTCGATTTCGGCACGGCAGACCGTCAGTTCGCGACCTATTCTTTCTCGGCGGCAGTACTCGGCGAAGCCACCGCTTCGACCGCTGTCGACCGTGTGGGTGTCGTGACCAACGGCAACGCCACTGCCTACACCCCCGTGTTGTACGCCAACGCACAGGTTGGCAATGCTCCGGCGACTCCCTCGGCACCGTACTATGCACACAGCGCAACCGCACCCGCTGTTGCCGCAAAGGTGGATGTACTCTCTGCCGTGGGCGCAAGCAACAATGTCACCTTCAACGCCCGTACCGACTACGGCAATTACAGCTCCTCGCCGCTGAACCTGAAAGTGGATCTGAACAAGACGCCGTATCTGTATTATTCCGTATCTCTCCCCGCAGAGTCCAACTTCACCTTTGCGTTTATCAACAACAATGCGAATGCGCCGTGGCTGGTGTTCCGCGATGCCTCGAACAAGGCTCTGCTCAACGAGGGTTCCTCCACTTGGGACAGCAAGGGCGGTGCACAGTATACCACCACCTCGGAAACCGGTTGTATCGACATGCGCACCCTGTTGAAAAACAACAGCTCCTCCATCTGGGAGATCGAGCAATTCACGCTCTATACGACTAAGGGCAAGGATGTTACCGTCAACTACTTCTTCTTCGGCTCGGCGGCAGTCCCGAGCGGCAGCACCACCGCCGATACCGCTCTGCTCAGCGCGCTGATTGCGGAAGCACAGGCGATTGATACCTCCGTCTACACCGCGGCGACTGTCAGCGAACTCAATGCGGCAATCAGCGCGGCGAACTCCGCTTCGCAATATTTCTCGTCGGTCAGCACCGCGTATACCCGCCTTGCCAATGCCATCGGCGGTCTGCGCAAGGCCAAGGCAACCGTTGACGCATCTACCTTGACTTCCATCAAGAATTACACTTTGAACCTGTCCAATTTCAGTGTGAACTCGTTGTTGAGCACCACGCAAACCAACGACGGCTTTGTACTGAAGCTTCCCGCGACGGCTTCCCAGGCCTGGGCGGCGGCGACTTCGTGGAACGCCTACACCGTCAAACCCGAGCGCGGCCAAGTGTTCCTCAAACTGGATATTGACGCCAACTCAGGTTGGGCAATCCAGATGGGCATCACCCAAAACGGTGTTACCAAAAATGTGTCTTTCAACAACGGCATTGAAAACGCCTTCTGCAAGCCCGGCAACGACGGTTCGGAAGGCACATTCCAAGGTATTTACGATGTGTCCGATTCGTTTGTGGAAAACGGTTTCGATCCTGCTTCCACCTTCTCGGTCGACTACATGCACCTGTACATTGTCAGTCTCGGCGGCAGCGCAACCTTTAACCATGTTGAACTGCTCACAAACAAGAGTGACGGCGTGACCGACAAGACGGCGCTTCAAAACGCAATCAACCGCGCCGCCACCTACACCAAATCGCTGTACACCTCCGCATCCTGGTCGAAGGTCGACTCGGCACTGAGCGCCGCCAAAACCGCGCTTTCGAACACCTCTCTTGCCGAAGCGGATCTCAACCTCAAAGCGTTTGTGCTCAACAACGCATTGGATGCGCTTGTGTATGCAGGCAGCTATCCCGAAACGACAGGCAGCCTCCTTCCCGCTGATCCTGCTAACTGGGTCTCCTCCACACCGAGTGAGATCACCGCGACCCGCTCGAACGGCGTGACCGTTATTAAAAACTCCACGGGCAAATGGCCGTCGACAACCTACACGCTTGCTGAGCCGCTTCGTGTGTTTGTCAAGGATTCGCGCCTGGTTGTGGATATGGATGTTGGCGTCAATGCCAGCATCCTGCTGAACATCGGCGGCGAAAACTGGGTTGCGATCAACAGATATATCGGCAACCTGAACGGCGACGACCTTGTTGCAGGCACGCACACCGTCAGCATCCCGCTGTCTGAGATCAAAGAATTCGAAGGCATGACCTCCGTCACTATTTATATGGTGCGCGTGTTCTCGGTCGGCGAAGCGGCAAAATCCGCTGTCACCTTCCGTTCGATGCGCATTGCCGATTATGAGGATTATGACTGGAGCTCCATCCCCGTCAATTACGGTGTGGCGGCAACCCCGTCGAAGCCCTACTATCAGCACTGTGCACCTTATGCTCCCGAAACCGCACACAAGGTCGACCTGCTGGTCGGTGCGGGTCTTGACGCTCACCACAGCTTCTCCTCGTATCAATCGTATCAGAACCTGAAGATCAAGATTGACCTGAACAAAACCCCGTATCTGTACTACTCGTATGCAATCCCCGCAGGCGGTAAAGCGACCTTCGGTATCTTCAGCAACAACACCTATTCGCCGTATTTCATGTACCGCAATGCGGCGGCCTCCAATGGCGGACTCGGAGACGGTGTCGGCAATTACGAAGCCGCAGGCAATGCGTGCCATGTCACGACCAGCGAAACCGGTTGCATCGATATGCGCCAGTTCCTGAAGGATTCCTCCAATCCCACCTGGGAAGTTACCGGCCTCTCGCTGTATAACAACAGCGGCGTAGAAGTCACCTTCAGCTACCTCTTCTTCGGCTCTGCTCCCACCTATGTGGAGCAGGATGTGGTCATCGAAGCTCCCGAAGAGCCTGAAGATCCCGGCGTGATGGGTGATATCGACGGCGACGGCAAACTCACCACGCAGGATCTGCGTGATGTGCTTCGCGAGCTGCTTCGTGACAACAAAACCTTCACCGCACAACAGCAAAAACTCGCTGACTTCAACGGCGACGGCAAAATGACCAGTATGGATATCCGCGGATTCCTGAAAATCCTGATTAAATAACAAGATAAAAATGCCACGATTGTTCCTTGTGAACAACCGATGCATTTGATTTATTTGGATTTTAATGTTACCGTGACGATCTCGGGCGGCGTTAAAATACGCATATACACGCTTTCACCAAGTCCTTGCGAGATGATCATCGTCGTACCGCCCGTATCAAAGCGACCTGCATCGTATTGCGGGAACCAGCCTTGATCCGGAGCAAATACCGCACCGATCAACGGCAAGCGGATCTGCCCGCCGTGGGTATGTCCGCAAAACATCAGATCCACATGATGCTCCACCGCCCGTTCGTAATATTCGGGATGATGGTACAACACCACAGAAAAGGCATCCTCCCGCACGAGTGAAGCGAGATATGGGTCGGGAACACCGTTGAAATCGGGACCGAAAATGCCGACCAGCTGTACCGCGTCCTCCCCGATCTGCCAATCCACCGTTTCGTTTTGAAGAATCGTCACACCGACGGACTGCAAATGAGATTTCAGCTCCTCCCAACGCGATGTATAATACTCGTGATTACCCGCCACATAATACACCGGCGCGATATCCACAAGTGCGGTCGCCTGTTCCTTGGCAGGCGTGATATCCTCATCCAGCATCCCGATCCAGTCGCCCGTGATCACGATGATGTCGGGTTTCTGTGCGGCAACAAGCTCCGCAAGCTCGCCGCCGTAATTCTTGTTGTGCAGATCGCTCAACTGCACAATGCGCTTGCCGTCAAAGGCGGCGGGGATATCCTCGTGTTCTACTGTATAAGAACTGATCAGCACCGTCTTGTTCTGATGTGCCGAATACACACCAAGAACGGCGGCAAAGACTGCCATGGCGGCAAACAGTGCTATACATACATATAGGATGCGCTTTTTCCGTCGGGTCATAGGTCACCTTCTTTTCAAATAAAAAGGGTCGCCGTTTTGGAAAACGGCGACCCTTCACATACTCCTTACAGCTCTGACAAGCACTCTTTGAGCGATTTTTCAAGGATCGCCATGCCGTCTTCCAGTGTTTGCTTGTCCGCGATCAGCGGCGGCATCAGCTTGACAACGCAGTCCTTGCGACCTGCCAGCTCGCAGATCAGACCGTTCTCAAAGCATTTGCAGATCACGCGGCGGGCAAAGCCATCCACGGGAATCTTGCCGCAGTCAATGCCCCAGATATAGCCGATACCGCGCACCGACAAACGCTCATCGCAGGACGCGATCGCTTCCAGACCATTGCGAAGCACCGCTTCGTTCTGACGCACATTTTCATCGAGCTTTTCATCGGTCATCACTTCGATTGCGGCTTTGGCGGCGACAAATGCGACATTGTTGCCGCGGAAGGTGCCGTTGTGTTCACCGGGCGACCAGATATCCAGCTCGGGACGCAGGAGCGTAAGTGCCATCGGCAGACCAAGACCGCCGATCGACTTCGACAGCGTCACGATATCGGGCACAATGCCCGCACGCTCAAACGAGAAGAAGTTGCCCGTTCTGCCGCAACCGACCTGAATATCATCGACAATAAGCAACATATCGTGCTTGTCACACAGGGCACGCAGGCGTTGCAGGAATTCCACACTGAACACCTGAATACCGCCTTCTGCCTGCACCGTTTCGAGAATGAACGCCGCGGGAAGATCCACACCGCTGTGGTCATCGGACAGAATCTCGTCAACATACGCGATGGTGTCAAGGCTGTCAAACATATACGGTGCGGGCACATGCACAATGTTGTTCAGCGGCACACCTGCACCCGCGCGCGCGTCGCGCTCGGTGGTCAGTGCGAGTGTACCGAGCGTCATGCCGTGGAAGCAGCCCATCAGTCCCATCACATTGGCGCGACCCTTGACCTTGCGAGCAAGCTTCAATGCCGCTTCCACCGCGTTGGTACCCGTGGGGCCGGGGAACTGAATTTTGTAATCCAGATTACGCGGACGCAGGATTTTCTCTTCAAATGTCTCAATAAACTCACGCTTGGCGGCGGTGTACATATCCAGCGCATGCACAATGCCGTCGCGCATCAGATATTCGATCGCCTGCTGTTTTACATGCGGGTGGTTGTGGCCGTAGTTAAGCGCACCCGCGCCGCAGAAAAAGTCCAGATAACGCTTGCCGCTCTCGCCTTGAATGTAGGCGCCCTTGGAGGACACAAACACCTCGGGGAATTTGCGGCAATAGGAGCGGACTTCGGATTCATATTGTTCAAATGCGGTTGTATTCATATCGATCTCTCCTTCGATCACACGAATCACATACTTGAACATATTATACCACTCTTTTTTTTGAAAAGCAATAAAAACCGCTATTTTTTATACAAGCTCTTCGGTTGCGAACACTAGAAAAATATGGTATAATACCATCGTCGTAATAAGAAGGAGAGAAAATCAATGAACATTACCTATAAAGATATCCGCGAAAACGAACAGATCAAAGCCCTCATCGAAGCCGGCAATGCCGCGCTTGCCGAAATGGGCTACACCGACCACGGTTACGGTCACGCAGGGTTGACGGCACAGTGGGCGGGCGATCTGCTGAAAACACTGGGATATGACGCACACACCTGCGAGCTGGCACGCATCGCGGGATATATGCACGATATCGGCAATGCGGTCAACCGCCTTGACCACGCGCTGACAGGTGCCACACTGGCATTTCAGATTCTGACCGCACTCGGAATGTCGCCGACCGATGTTGCCGCTGTCATCACCGCCATCGGCAATCACGATGAACACGCCGCCAACGCGGTTTCACCTATCGCCGCCGCGCTCATCATCGCCGATAAAAGCGATGTGCGCCGCAGTCGCGTGCGGTGCAAGCCGACCGACATCAATTTTGATATTCACGACCGCGTGAACTATGCGGTTGAAGACAGCGATCTGACTCTCAACAAGGAGCTGGGAACGCTCACCCTGCGGCTGACCATCGACACCGAGATCTGCCCCGTGATGGATTATTTTGAAATCTTCCTCACCCGCATGTTGCTGTGCCGCGATGCCGCCCAGTTCTTCAAACTGCAGTTTGAATTGATCATCAACGACACGAGAATGTTGTAAACAAAAGCGTCCGAACCGATTGCGGTTCGGA
>JAZRTC010000038.1:0-56341 GCA_045651865.1 Acutalibacteraceae bacterium | reverse complement strand
CAGTTGGTGGAACGAACGCAGGAAAGGCAGTTCATATCGTGGGTAGAAAGGATAAGCTCAAGAGTGGTCTTGCGTGCCGCTCTAACCTTAGCGGAGTTGGTGTTGATCTCCATACCCTCGGTAACGGGGTAAACGCAAGCGGTAACAAGGCCGCGAGCGCCGGTAGCCTCAACAACGCAGATACGGCAAGCGCCGATCTCATTGATATCCTTCAAAAAGCACAGGGTCGGGATCTCGACGCCTGCCGCACGGGCGGCCTCGAGAATGGTAGAGCCTGCGGGCACGCTGACAGCAATGCCGTTTACTTTTACATTCACCATGTTCATTTCAGCGTACTCCTTTCTTATTCTTTCGTGATGGCACCGAACTTACAGTTGCCCATGCAGACACCGCACTTGATGCACTTGTCGGTATCAATCGCAACGCTCGGCAGCTTATGACCGGGAGCCACATAATCGGTCACGGTAATCGCGTTGACAGGGCAGTTCTTCATACACAGCTTACAGCCGATGCACTTGTCAGCGTTGACCTTGAACTGCAGCATCGACTTACAAACGCCCGCGGGGCACTTCTTGTCGACGACATGCGCGATGTATTCGTGACGGAAGAACTTGAGGGTGGCAAGCACGGGGTTCGGCGCCGTCTGGCCGAGACCGCACAGGGAGTTTGCCTTGATGTAATTGCACAGTTCCTCGAGGCGGTCGATATCCTCGAGCGTGCCTTTGCCTTCGGTGATCTTGTCGAGGATTTCAAGCAGACGCTTGGTGCCGACACGGCAAGGCGTACACTTACCGCAGGACTCGTCGACAGTGAATTCGAGGAAGAACTTGGCGATGTCCACCATACAGGTATCTTCGTCCATAACGATCAGACCGCCCGAACCCATCATACAGCGGATGGCGGTAAGGTTATCATAATCAATGGGGGTGTCGATCAGCTCTGCGGGGATACAGCCGCCCGAAGGGCCACCTGTCTGCGCCGCTTTGAACTGTTTGCCGCCGGGGATGCCGCCGCCGATATCATAGATGATCTCACGCAGGGTGGTACCCATCGGGATCTCGACAAGGCCGGTGTTGTTGATGTTGCCGCCAAGAGCAAAGACCTTGGTGCCCTTGGATTTCTCGGTACCCATCGAAGCAAACCACTCAGCACCCTTGAGGATGATCTGCGGGATGTTGGCAAAAGTTTCCACATTGTTTTCAACGGTGGGTTTGCCGAACAGACCCTTGACCGCCGGATAAGGCGGACGCGGACGGGGTTCGCCGCGGTTGCCTTCGATGGAGGTCATCAGCGCGGTTTCCTCACCGCAGACGAATGCGCCTGCGCCAAGACGGATGTCCATATCAAAATCAAAGCCGGTGCCGAAGATATCCTTGCCGAGCAAGCCGTATTCGCGAGCTTGATCAATGGCGATCTGCAGGCGGTTCACGGCGATCGGGTACTCGGCACGGACATACACATAACCCTGCGTTGCACCGATGGCATAACCCGCGATTGCCATCGCTTCGATCAAAGCGTGGGGGTCGCCCTCGAGGACGGAACGATCCATAAATGCGCCGGGATCGCCTTCGTCAGCGTTACAGACAACATACTTCTGGTCGGCTTGATTGCGCGCGGTCAGCGACCATTTGAAGCCGGTCGGGAAACCGCCGCCGCCACGACCGCGCAGACCCGAATCGGTGATGATCTGGATGACCTGCTCGGGGGTATACTCGGTCAGGCACTTGCCGAGTGCCGCGTAGCCGTCCATACCGATATATTCGTCGATATTTTCAGGGTTGATAACACCGCAATTACGCAGTGCCACGCGGACTTGCTTCTTATAGAAGCCCGTCTCATTCAGCGAAACATTGACATCCTTGGGAACCTCGTTGCCATCGCCCGTGTCATTATACACAAGGCGCTCGACAAGACGGCCTTTGAGCAGATGCTCGGTGACGATCTCCTCGACATCGGCGGCCTCAACGCGGCTGTAAAAAGTACCTTCGGGGTAGATAATGACGACGGGACCGAGTGCGCAAAGACCAAAGCAACCGGTCTGCACGATCTTGACTTCCTCGGCGAGGCCGTTAGCCTCGAGGTGCTGTGCAAACAGCTCCTGAAGCTTTGCACTGCCCGACGAGGTACAACCCGTACCGCCGCAGATCAATACATGTGAACGAACCATACTGTTATCCCTCCAACTTATTCAACATTGCCGACGGTATAGGCTTCGACGACCTTGCCGCCCTTGATGTGTTGTTCCACGATCTCCTTGACCTTTTCCGCGGTCAGCTTGACATAGGTGGTCTTGGTGTCGCCCTCGAACACTTCGGCGACGGGTTCATACTGGCAAATGCCGATGCAGCCGGTCTGGGTGACGGTCACTTCACCTGCAAGACCTGCCTCATTGATTTCGGACACAAAGGCGTTGAGGACGGGACGAGCGCCTGCCGCGATGCCGCAGGTTGCCATGCCGACAACGATGCGCTTTCCGGCGGAGCCTTCACGAAGAACGACTTTGTCTTTCATCTTGTCACGGATTGCTGCGAGTTCTGCCAACGATTTCATATTCTCAAATCCTTTCTGTAAAATATGCTTTGTATCAAACAGTCGCGGAATACTGCTCGCGCAGATATTCCTCGATCCATTGCAAAACCTCAAATGTCCCAAGGGACACTTCCTCGCCGAGGATCGCACGAAGCTCGGCGGTTTTCAGCTCCACCGCGCCCGCAGGGGTCGTGTGGAGAAAATGAAAATCAATAGCGGGTGAGCCCTGAATGAGTGTGGTGAGCGTCGGGATCATATCCCCCAGCGGCGTGTAGTCAAGATGTGTCTTGTCAAACACCGCCGTCACCGTGGTGCCGTGCGCAGCGGGATTTTCCTGCGCTGTGTCCGACACGATGGTGACATGACCGCCGGTTTGCTCGGCGGCAAGTGTCAGCAACGGCACGCCCATACCGACTTTTCGCGTAGTGCGGGTGGTGTAGAAGGGGTTTTTCAGCTGTTCGACGATCTCATCGGTCATTCCGCAACCGTTATCGCGGATCACCAGTTCCAGGTGCGTCTCATCCTCCGTCAGAAGGATCTCGATGAGCGTCGCACCCGCCTTGACGGAGTTCATCGTGATATCCAATATATTGAGCGACAGCTCTTTCATCGATATCCCTCCATCGCCGCGGCGGCACGCCGTAATTGTTCAAACAGCCGCCGTCTGACAAGCTCACTGCTGTAAGGCTCATCCTCAATCTCGAGCGAACAGGATTTTTCGCGGATATCCCACAGATAATGCGCATCCGAGCCCGAGACAAACATCAGCTTATTCAGGTTGCTGTGCTGTTCACACAGCGTCTCTTTGGTGTCGGGATCGTGCAATTCCGCGATGCCGAACGGCGGATCGTCGGGAAACGCACCCAGCACGGCAAGCACACCGTTGGCGGGGCGATCAATATGCGCGGGCCAGCAAACGCCGCCGTGCGCCATACAAAGTGCCGCGCCTTCTTCAAGAGATAGTGTCGTCGCCATCGGGAGAAACCAATCGTCCACGCCGATGACCTCGTCGTCACCGTCCATGATCATCTGCTTGCCGAAGATCTCGACTTTATTTTCCACCAGCAACCGCCGCGCGGCGACCGCTTCGTCAAAGCACATCGCCTCCTCCAGCATCTCAAACAAACACACCAGGTGAATGTCCTCGGCGGTGGTCAACTCCATTCCCGCGACAGGGACAATGCCCTGCCGTTTTGCCGCCGTGAAAAACGCGGGGCAATTTTTCGTCGTGTTATGGTCGGTCAGCGCCATAATCTGCAAGCCGCAGATCGCGCCCATACCCGCGATATTGTTCGGGGTCATATCGTCGTCCGCACACGGCGACAAGCAGGAATGAATGTGAAAATCGTAGTAATAAGTGCTCATACGCCGTCACCGTCAAGCAAGCTGCCGATCCGCTTGCACAGTGCAAAGGTCGGCTCCGCCGAACGGACGAGCGTGACCCCCTTGGCGGCGGCCGTCTGCACGACATCCGCTTCCACGGGGACATTTTCCGCGAGCACCACACACGCCACATCGGCGAGCGACGCGACCGCGATCACATTGATGTTGGTCATAATCGTGACCCACGCATCGCCATCCTGTGCGCGCCCCATCACCCAGCTCAGCAGATCCCCCGCATAGCCACCCGTGACCTCGCGGTCATAGTCGGCAACGGTGATCTCCTCTAAAGAGAGCGCTTTGATCAGATCTTTGACGGTCATTCGGCACTCTCCTTTCGCGGCGGCCCGATGCGACGGCGGCGAAGCTCCGCACACTCCGTTTTCAGCTGTTCGCACAAACGGATGACGCAGTCTTCCGGTACCGCCTCACCCTTCACCACATCCTCGGCAAGTGCGCGACAGGTCGGCGCACCGCAGGAGCCGCAGTCAAGTCCGGGAAGCTCCGCGCACAGGCGATTGATTTCGCTCATGCGGCGCATCGATTCCACCATACTGTCGGCAAGTCGCGTGATCGGGCGGCAGATCGGTTTATCGCGGAACAGCAGTTCCTCAGGGATGCTGTTATCAGGATCCTCGTCAGGGAAATTCTGCGAGACGGGCAGATACCGCCGAAGCGTCTGCAGACGGGTGCGCGCTATGTACGGATTTTCCACCGCCAGCACACCGCCCACACAGCCGCCCTCGCAGGCGTTGAGCTCAATAAATTCCAGCTGGGGCAGTTTGCCCGTTTCAATCTCATCGAGGACATCGATCACATTCCGGATGCCGTCCGCGGCGAGATAGCTTTCGTTGAACACCGCAGACGATTCACCGCCCGAAGTTGCCCAGCTGATCCCGATCATACCCGAGTGAGAGACGGGTGTCGGGGTTTTGTTTTTATTCATCACATTGATCAGCGAAAAGTAGACATCCTGCATCGAGACGACGCAGTCAACACTGCTTTTGCGCGAGCCAAAGCCCTGTGCCACATAGCTGACCTTCGCGGGACACGGCGAGATGAAGCACACACCGATATCCTCGTCGGACAGCTCGGGGTGCTGCGCCTTGGCGCGTTCACGCGCCAGATCCGCGGCAATCTCCATGGGCGGGAGCATCGGCATAATATGGTCATAAAGAGACGGGAAGCGCAGGGCAATGAGCCGCACCACGGCAGGACACGCCGAACTGATAATCGGACGCTTTACCCCTTCGCGACGAATGAACCGACGCGTATACGCCGACAACAGTTCCGCCGCCGCGGACACCTCAAACACATCGTCAAAGCCGATGTCAAGAAGTCCCTGCAACACATAATCCACATCGTCCAGATTCTCAAACTGACCGTAGAGCGACGGTGCGGGCAATGCGATCTTCCATTTGTAGCCATCCATGGCTTCGAGTTTCTTGTAATTCGCCTTTTTTGCCTGGTTCGGACATACCCGTATGCATTGACCGCAGTCGATGCACCGATCCGCATTGATCACCGCGTGTTTGTCGCGGATGCGGATCGCCTCGGTCGGACAATGCTTAATACAAGTGGTACATCCGTTGCATTTGGAAACATCCAGACAGACGGAATGTTCATACCTATTCATGTCCTTACAATCCTTCAGACCGATCGGAGTCACGCTTCGTCAAGGTTGACACGCATGGTGACTGTCGTGCCCTTGCCGACCTCGGACTCGATCTCCATAGTATTGGTGTAGCGTTTCATATTCGGCAGGCCCATACCCGCGCCGAAGCCGAGCGAGCGCACATTGTCGGGTGCGGTGGAGAAGCCCTCCTGCATTGCCTGCTGGATGTTGGCAATACCCGGACCGTGATCGGTCAGGATAATCTCCACATACTCCTCTGCCACCACGATGTCGGCTTCACCGCCGCCTGCGTGGATGACCATATTGATCTCGCCTTCGTACATCGCGATGGAGACCTTGCGGATGATTTCGGGCGAAACGCCGAGCTCGCGCAAAATCTTCTTGACCTGAACGGACGCCTGACCTGCTGAGGTGAAATTGTCTCCGTCCACATCAAAGTGGAAGCGTAACGACTCACTCATACGGCAGCACCCTTTCCGAGACCCGCCGCATACAGGATGCCGCACGCCTCGTACATTCTTTTGGAAGTGGTCATCAGCGTGATGCCCGCTTCCTCGGCAAGTGCGATCATATCCGCGGTGGGTTTTTTCGAACGGACAAACACAATGCAGATCATATCCATCATCTGCGCTGTGCGGATGACCTGCGCATTGACAAGACCCGTCAGCAACACCGCCTGATCTTTCACATACGCCAGCACATCGCTCATCATATCACTGCCGCAAGCAGAGTGCACATCCTTACCGAGAGTATCCTCGCCGACAAGAAGCTCTGCATCCAGCAACGCCTGAATTTGACGAATTTCCATACTCTTCCATTCCTTCTCGGTCGGTTACGCCTGATACTTTGCCAGAATCGCGGGTACATCGTCCGCCGTCAGACGGCCGTGCACATCATCATTGACAGTCAGGACGGGAGCCAGACCGCACGCGCCGATGCAACGGCAAGCCGTCAGCGAGAAGCGACCGTCGGCGGTGCACTCGTCCGCACCGATGCCGAGCATCTCGGAGAGTTTGTTCATAATGTCGCCCGAACCCTTGACATAGCAAGCGGTGCCCAGGCAAACCGAAATGTTGTATTCACCCTTCGGAGACAGCGAGAACTGCGCATAGAATGTGGCAACGCCGTACACCTTTTCCACCGAGACACCCATACCCTCGGCGATCATTTCCTGCACTTCAAACGGCAGGTAACCATAGATATCCTGTGCCTCCTGCATAACCTTCATCAGGTAGCTGGAATCGTGCTTGTGCGCGTCAATGACCGCCTTCAGCTTCGCTTCCTGCTCAGGGGTGCCTTTAAACGGCAATGTGCTTCTTTTCTTTTGCATAAAGCATTTCCTCCCTCTTTGTTCGGTTCATGATCGGGGCTGTGAAACAGAGAAATGGACAGACTTTCCCCGATTGTACAGTTTATTATATCGCATAATTTTGCGTTTTGCAATGGTAAAGTCGTAAATTTTTTGTAGAATCTGTTGAAAAATTGTCGTTTCACCTCGCAAAATCCGTATAAACTCTGCAATAAAGGCAACTTTTTCGTATGAGGTGCTCCGTTATGATCCCATACCCCCGATGTAACGGTGTGTTTTTTCACACCCCATACCCATAGTAGCCGCAATCGTTGCCGTTATACCAAAAGCTGTGCGCAAAAAAAGAGTCTGTCGTAAAACGACAGACTCTTTTGCTGTAATATTGGTTTAGCCTTTGAGTGCAACGGCTTCCTTTGCCTTTTTGACAATGTTTTCTGCGCACAGGCCGTAGACCTTGAGCAGCTCCACCGCAGGGCCCGAACGACCGTAGGTGTCCTCCACGCCGACGCGGATGACCGGAACGGGAACGGTCTCGCACACAACCTCGGTCACGGCACTGCCAAGACCGCCGATCACGCTGTGCTCTTCCGCCGTCACGATGACGCCCGTGTCCTTCGCCGCGGTAATGACTGCCTCGCGGTCGATGGGTTTGATGGTCGCCATGTTGATGATGCGGGCGCTGATACCCTCAGCAGCCAGCATATCGTACGCGATAAGCGCTTCATTGACCATCAGACCGGTGGCGATGATGGTCACATCGGTGCCGTCCTTAAGGACATTGGCTTTGCCGATCTCGAACTTGTAATCGTCATCAAACACTGTCGGCACCGCCAGACGACCGAAGCGCATATACACAGGGCCGTGCATAGCTGCTGCAGCAGCAACCGCTTTCTTCGCCTCATAGTAGTCCGCGGGGTTGATGATGGTCATGCCGGGGATGGTGCGCATCAGGGCGATATCCTCACAGCACTGGTGCGAAGCGCCGTCCTCACCAACGGAGATGCCTGCGTGGGTAGCGCCGATTTTGACATTCATGCCGGGGTAGCCGATGGAGTTGCGGATCTGCTCGAATGCACGACCAGCCGCAAACATCGCAAAGCTCGAAGCAAACACCAGCTTGCCCGAAGCGGCAAGACCCGCCGCCACGCACATCATATTGCCCTCGGCAATACCTGCGTTGAAGAAGCGCTCAGGATGCGCTTTTTTGAACATGCCCGTTTTGGTCGCGCCTGCAAGGTCTGCGTCCATGACAATGAGGTTGTCATATTGATCGGCGAGCTCAATGAGCATTTCGCCGTAACCCTCACGGGTTGCAATATTCTTAATTTCTGCCATTGTTTACGCCTCCAATTCCGCCAGTTTCGCGTTCAGTTCCGCCATTGCCGCTTCATACTGCTCGGCATTGGGAGCCACGCCGTGCCAGCCGACCTGATTTTCCATAAACGACACGCCTTTGCCCTTGACCGTCTTGAGAACAATCGCATAAGGCTTGCCCTTTGTCTGCTCTGCACGCGCAAGCGCCGCTTCGATCGCGTCAAAGTCGTGACCGTCAATCTCCTCAACCTCAAAGCCGAATGCCGCGAACTTCTCGGGAATCGGATAGGGCGAGTTGACCTGATCCAGCGTACCGTCGATCTGGAGGTTGTTGTTATCCACCATCACACAGAGGTTGTCGAGCTTTTTGTGCGAAGCGAACATCGCCGCTTCCCACACCTGACCTTCCTGGATCTCACCGTCACCGAGGAGGGTGTAAACGCGATACTCCGCGTTGTCGAGCTTGCCCGCCAGTGCCATGCCGACCGCCGCCGACACACCCTGACCGAGCGAACCAGTGGACATATCGACGCCCGGGGTGCCCTTCATATCGGGGTGACCCTGCAGCATCGCGCCCACATGGCGCAGGACCTTGATCTCGTCCAGCGAGAAAAAGCCCTTGTGTGCGAGCGCACCGTAATAAGAAGGTGCCGCGTGACCCTTGGACAGCACGAAACGGTCGCGCTTGGGGTCCTTGGGATTCTGCGGATCCACATTCATCTTAGCAAAATACAAATATGCGAGCACATCTGCCGCCGACAGAGAACCGCCGGGGTGACCGCTCTTTGCATGAAAAGTTCCTTCGATTGCCGCCATACGGATCTTTGTCGCCATGACAGACAGTTGCTTTTTTTGACTTGCGTCCATAGGAATTCCGTCCTTTCATAAGGGGGTGCTTGTACATCCCCAGCCTTTGCCACATACATTATAGCACAGTCCGAAACAAAATAAAAGTTCTTTCTTGCAGAAAATTGGGGAATTTTTTGAATTTTTTGTTGAATTTTCGCTTTCTGCTTGCAAACACCCTGCCTTTTGGTGTATCATATGTGCAGAAACTTGCTATAAGGAGATATTTCAAATGAAACATTTTATTGCTCTTGCTCTCTGCCTGCTGATGCTCATTACGGCAACGGCGTGCGGCGACACCCACAATCACAACCACGATGTACCGCCGATGGGCAATGTACAGACCATTCCGCAAGCGCAGGATGCCAAAGACAGCCTTTTCGTCGGCGACTGGACTGTGACCGCTCAGGTCTCGCCGCTTGATAAGCTCACCTTCAATGAAAACGGCACACTTCGCGCATATTTTGACGGTTCCACCCTCGGCGGTGTGTTTTTCGACGACGGCACGAAGCTGTCCTTGCACATCTCGCAGAAAGTCATCGAAGGCACTTACACGGTAGACGGCGACACCGTTACCTTGACAACCGCAGACGATGTGCTTGTTTTCAAAAAAGCGTAATCCAATACATAAAGAGCTGTCGTGCAGATGTGCACGACAGCTCTTTTTTGTTATCGCTCGATATTGAATTGTTCGCCGCAACCGTATTGCTCATAGACATAGTCGATGTCCTTGTCACCGCGACCCGACAGACACACCAGAATCGAACCCGAGGGATGCTCCTTGGCGTAACGGATGGCATAGGCAAGAGCATGGGAGCTCTCGATGGCAGGGATAATGCCCTCGTACTTGCACAGCAGGAAGAACGCCTCCATCGCCTCCTCGTCGGTCGCCGTCTCATAATGCACACGACCTTGATCGCGCAAATATGCGTGCTCGGGACCGACGCCGGGATAGTCAAGACCCGATGCAATGGAATACACAGGCAGAGGCTCGCCGTTTTCGTCCTGCAGAAGATAGCTCTTGAAGCCGTGGAGCATACCCTTTGTGCCGTATTGCATCGTCGCCGCGTGATCACCGACCGCACCGCCGCGACCGAGCGGCTCCACACCGTAGATCTCCACGGGATCGGCAAGGAACGGCGTGAACATACCAAGGCTGTTGGAGCCGCCACCGACACATGCGCACACGGCATCGGGCATGATGCCCGTCATTTCCAGAAATTGCGCACGCGCTTCTTCGCCGATCACATGCTGGAAGTCACGCACCATCTTCGGGAACGGGTGCGGGCCGAGGCACGAGCCGATGCAATAGATCGCGTGGTCATATTCCTTGAGGTACGCCTCAAACGCGGCGTCCACCGCTTCTTTAAGTGTTTTCAGACCGTGGGTGACGGGAATGACATTCGCACCCAGCATTTTCATGCGGATCACATTGGGGTGTTGCTTGGCAATGTCAACCTCGCCCATATAGATATCGCAATCCATCCCGAAATACGCCGCCGCCGTTGCCAACGCAACACCGTGCTGACCGGCACCGGTTTCGGCGATCACCTTTTTCTTGCCCATAAACTTTGCCAGCAAGCCTTCGCCCATGCAGTGGTTGAGCTTGTGCGCACCTGTGTGGTTGAGGTCCTCGCGCTTGAGATAGATCTGGCAGTTGCCAAACAGCTTCGAGAGACGCTCGCAGTGGTACACAGGCGTCGGGCGACCCTGGAATTCCTTGCGGATGCGGCGAAGCTCGTTGATAAACTGCGCCGAATGACAAATCGCCTCGTAGGCATCGTTTGCCTCTTTGAATGCAGGCTCCAGCTCGGGCGGTAAAAATGCACCGCCGTACTCGCCGAAATAGCCGTCCTCGGACGGGAATTCCTTGAGATAATTGTCAAACTCTTTGTATTTATTCATCGCGAAACACGCTCCTTTGATACACTGCAATCTGTGAACAAAAAAGCCTCTGCTCCACATAGGAACAGAGGTCTGTCAGCCACCCATACGGTTTTTATCACGCACTCACAATGCGCTCTCATCATAACGGTTAGAGGTTCCGTCGGTGCCTACCGCCGCACAGTGTCGGTTTCAGACCGCCCTCACGGGGCCATTCGCGCACACATCCGCTACCGTCTCACACCGCCCGACGGCTCTCTGAAAACATCCTTGTGCGTTACTTACACCCGTTCATCGGTTTAAAGTATTGAAATAAGTATATCTCTTTCGGATGCTTTTGTCAAGTAGCAAATTAAAATTTGTGGATGTGAGTTTGATGGCAGGTTGGTGCATCGATTTTGAATACTCCCGATGCAGCGGGGGCAAACCCCCACCCTACAGCGATATTGATTCTGGATACTCCCCATGCGTCGCGCAGAGTCTGCGCGCCCTACGGTGCCGCCGTCGATTGCATATGAACTTCCCCTGTCTCGCCCGTACCACAAAAAAGAGCGACATCGTCCGTTAGCCGATTGCGGATGCTCACGAACGAGAGGGTGCAAACGCCATTCCCCACAGCGGGTCAGTGCGCCGATTTCGGATTGGTTCAAACAAGAAAAAGCCGCGCCGAAAATCGGCGGGGCTTTTTGTGCAGTTGTTACCACTCATCATCGGGAAGAACGGTATCTTCACCGTCTTCGTCAGTTATGAGATCCGAATGTGAGCAGATTTCCTCGCTCTCGAACCAACGAATGTCGAGTTCGGGAGAATCATAAGGCATTTTTTTCATTTCTCTCATCTCTCTTTCTCTGAACATTCAGTTTTACTCAAGTATCTCAGCGAGGTCAAATGCCACCACGGAGCTGTACGCCACATAATATTCACCATCGATCGTGTAGATCACATAGGAGCGGGCGTAATAGAGCGCATCACTCTTGTTCGAGCGGCCAACACTCATGGTGAACTCATTGCTCTCCGAAGTCTTGGTCGCCTGCACATAACGCACTGCGGTGGTATTGGCAGTCTCGTAGTTCTTCAAGCTAACCGAGCTGGCGTCAACAGAGTTTATGTTCAGACGCATGCTCTCATCAGCGTTCTTGAAGGTGTCATAATAGGTGCTCTTGGTGTACAGCGTACCTGCCGCCTGCTTCACAGCACCGGCGGGAAGGCTGAACTGCGATGTGAAGTGAACCTTCTCGTTCACCAGCGCATCGTCCACAAGGTTCGGGACGATCGACATATACGCACCTAGCTGCGACTGGTAGAATTCACCGCTCATAATGGTGCCGATATCCTGATACTGAATCTCAAGGTCACGGTTCGAGGTAAAGTAATACTTCTCCGTGTTGTCCGAGAGAATCACAGGCAGATCGACCACATACTTGAGACCATTCTTGTCTGTGTTATAGTTCGGAGCAATTTCTATCCAGCCACCGTGAACTGTTTGACCGTCCGCCGTACCTTTTGCGATCTCGCCGCCCTCAATCGGTTTCGCCACAAGGCGAATGTCGTGAGGCACATTGGTGTAGATGTATTTGTCACCATCCTGCAAGACACCAATGCCGTATCTTCCGTCGGTGACAAGCTGCTCATGAACAGCGTTTGTACCCGAAGTCATGACATACAACTGAGCGTTATTCAGAGTGATTTTGTGTACCAGGTTGCCTGCAGCAGCTGCATCCGTCACTGCCGTGAAGACTGTGCCTTCTTTGAGGACATACACCTTGGAACCGGGAGCGTAAACAGTTTTGCCGCCGTCAGCTGTCCAACCGTAGATGTTTGTACGAACACCGTTGATGTATCTGGACGCAGTCGGGAGCTTGGTTGCATAGCGGGTGTTCCACTGATCCTCGGTCGCACCCACCGTCACTGTAGTCCAAGGTGTGGTCTCATCGTACATAAATTGGACATCAAAGGTTTTGGGGGTACTTGTTTTCGTCTCTTCATTCCATGTGCCGTTGACATAAAAGTCTTCGTACCCTTCATCATCGGGTGTCAGCTCGACCCACTTCGCCTTGAAGTAGTCAATCTTAGCCTCTTGCTTACGGATGTAAAGCATCAGTTTTGCAGCATCCTCCGTAAGCGTGCCTACCTCCTCGTTAAACTCATAGTCCAGATCGCCGGTTTCGTTATCGATATGATACCAACCTGCAAACTTATAGCCGGGCTTCTGGAGGAAGACTTTTTCATCCGAACCCTTGTCACCCTTCATAATATCGATGTTTTTGGGCTGCGTGAAGTAAGACAGAATGACATTGTCGGTGATGAAGTAGCTGTTTTCAGTCAGCTTCTGCAGATTTTCGACCGAATCGGCTTCCATGTTATCGTAGAGGAACTCACCGCCATCTGCGTCGTAGTAGGTCGTGAACTTCTTGGGTTCGATGCCCGCACGAAGCAGGACATAGTTCTCGGTCGCATAACGACGGGTCAGTGCACCCGAGATGTTGTTTTCACGGAAGTTACCATCCGCTTTCTCTTCTTCGGAAGCGTTTGGACTTCCGATAAACATGTTGTTCAGGCCACCCTCGTTCTCATCGGTGTACCAACGGCCGTAAGACCACATCATGTCGTAAATCTCTTTTTCACCGTCACCGTTCGTATCCTTGTAAGTGTAATAATCACCGATGTCGTGGATGTAACCTTCATCAGCGCTGACACCCGAATAGAACATGATGTCCTTCATCGAACCGTCTATGCCGTTTCCTGTTTTGTCGTAAATATCGCCGGTTTCATAATCACCATAACCGCGAATCGATTGATTGTTGAAGTAAGTACCTGTGGAGAGATACTCGCCGCGCACGACCTTGATGGGATTAACACGGTCGTTAGCATTAGCGTCCGTGCCCAACTCGTCGTTCTTCAGACCCGTAACCTGACCGGTGGGATTATCCAAGGTCGGGAAACGAGCCGAGTAACGGTCACCCGTGTTATCCATCAAGTAATAATACTGTGTCTGCACCTGCTCAAGCTCACGGGTAATCATGTCCGTGGGAGGTACATTGGACAGGTAGATGTAGTTGATGTAGAACTCCGCCGTGTCCGTTGCTTCGCTGTTGCGCAGATAGAACACAAGCTGGTTGATGGATTCAAGATTCGTTGTCGACAAATCAAGTGCCGCGTTCATTGTGGTGTTGAACTGACGGCGATCCTCACGATTCTGGTCCGACCAGTAAGGTGTGCCCTCAGCATAATACACCCAGCTGCCGTCCGCTTCCATATAAGCGCGGTCGGAAGTGTTCTGCTGACTCTTGATCGCGACCGCAACACCGGAACCCTTACCATCAACTGACTTATCCTCTGCAGAAATGCCGGTTGCGACATCACGCATCGAGTAAGAGTAGTACAGATACTTGTAGTTCTTGGTGTTGAAGGAGCGGTCCGCCTCAAAGACGACGGAAGCAGTCTGACCTGCCGGCACCCACACACGCAGGTGGCCAAGGGACGAGCGGTACTCATACAAGTTTTTGCCCGCTTTGTTGGTTTTGATCGTTTCCGTAGAAGAGTTGAAATCGTAGGAGAAGTAACGGTCGTCCCTCTCGTCGATCACATTGTCACCGTTGGTATCTGCCTGGATACGAGCCGCCCAACCCTTATTAGAGTTGGTCTTACGGTAAGACTTGCTGCGGGTCAGTTCAAACTGCTCTTTCGACATATTGGCAAACTGGCTTTGATCAAGCATCACGGTTTCGGATTCCGTGTTGTCCGTCGTCTTATACTTGTAGCCATCCAAGGTGCTGTTGACGCCCGTCATATCGTTAAGAACACCTTTGCCGTCAGAGCCGTTCACACGGCTGATCGAAATGTTGCCGTCATTTCGCTCATCATGACTGTGGAAGAACGCATCGTTGATGATGTTCATCGAGTCTTTGACTTTCTCGTTCATTTTCGTCGACTGTTTTTCGCCCAAACCACTCATATGCTGGTTATCCGCGATAATCGTATCCAGCCAGTCAGTTTCTTCCTGCCAGATTTCCAGACGACGGAATGTCATGGTTTCGGAATCTCCACCGGTATAAGCGTTTACATCTCGCCAGAAATAAATGCTGATACCGACAACTTCGACTGTGCCGTAATTGTCGTATGCGGTACCGCCGATGGTGTTGGTGCCGTTTTTGGTCGCTGTGATGATATCCTCAAACGAGAAATAACCATACATATTACCGCCGAGATCTGCATGATATCCCGCTTTCAAACAGCCGTCATCTGCATCCAGATAATACATCTTATCCACACCGTTGATGCGCATGCTAATACCGATCGACATGGAGCTTTTACCGTCTTGAATGGGCGGAGCGGTAAAGTCAAAATAAAACACCGGGAAGGACTGATGAATGGTATTGGTGTGAAGCGTAATCGGTTCATCGAAAATACGCGACATACCAAAGGAGAAGTTGTTTGCTGTGTTTTTCTTGCGGGTATAGGACAATTGCATATCCGTGGTGTTCACCGCACGGAAAGTTATATCCTTCAGCGTATTGGTTGTGCTGGTACCACCCTGTCTGCGCCACATGTTGGCATACATCAACTGTACGCCGTAAGAGTCGCCGCTGTAAACATCTTTTCCTTCTTTATACTCCTTGCCGGAGTGCGTTGTGTTCTCAACAGCTTTCCAGCTACCGCTGGAATTATCCGCCGATTTAATAGAACCGTATTTGCCGATAAAGTTGGAAAGCGTCCATTCATTGCGAAGATCCTGCAAAAACTCTTTTGCGAAATTGCTGATCGCAACCGATTGATCGTTTGTGGACGGATCATATTTCGCAACATAATCTGTATACGAATTGAACGAATATGTCTTGTACAGTTCGCCGGCATCCGCTGTTGCATAGGTGCCGCTGGAATCACTTAAAAGAACATAACCCACATGGGATGTGCCGTTCTTATCAACAGAGCCTGTAACACCCCATTTTTGGTTATTATATCCCGGGAACGAAATCGTCGCATACACCGGGACCTGGCAGGAACTCTCGTAGGTATAGCCGTCAACGGTTGCCCATGTGTACGGACCACGATAAACAGGCAGGTCTGCTTTAGTTGTAATCCACATTTGACCATAGACATGCTGCATATCCTGGCCGGTTTTATTCTTATCGTGAGAGCTGTTACCGGCTGTATTGAGTCGTTCGGTGTCAAGCATATCGTAGATAGTGTAGAACGATTGCTCAAGCATCGGACCGTACGCCGCCGCACCGGTGGACTGGGTACCTTTCAGTGTGCCGTTAGGATTCTCGTAGTAGGTATAGCCTTCGGATGAACTACCTGTAGAGGTCACAATCTTCTCATTGAGAGACTGATCCACATGGATCTCGGGCTGCACGCCGGTGCCGCCGTCGTGTGCGCTGACAATCGCACCCGAGGTGGAGTAGGTGTTGAGGCCGGCGGAGTTACCGTCGCCCTTCATACCCTGCACAGTGAATTTTGTGCCGGCAGGAACAGCATAGCGGATGGCGGTAACAAAAGTATAGCCAATCATCTCGTCGCCGTAACCGAGTCTCGTGCCGTTAGCTTTTACCGTTGCATCGGTGATCGTCAGGCCGTAGACATAGGGCGAACGCAACCAGTCGAACCAGCTGTCGGTGCCGTCGTAGAAGGTGGCGTTACCGAGGGTCTTATCAATCTCTGCTGCGGCATAGTTGTAAGAGCAGTCAACCTGATAATAACCTTTACCAAACACCGCGAGCATATCTTCTCCGCGGAAACGGTTGCCGGTCTTTATATCGCCGTGACCGGGGCCAACCGATCCCATGTTATTACCCCAGATGCAGAAGGTGGGGTCAATTTTGCCGCCGCCCTGCGTGCTGTACTGCTCAACATTAATGTTGAAAGAGAGCTTGCGCGAGTCACCGAGAACATTAACCCATTTACGAATCGGCACAGTAACCATAATATACTGCACATCATCATAATGGTTATGCTCCGTCTCGAGGTATTGTACATTACCATTAAGATCCGTGTATTTCCAGATGCGAGACTTGGAATCTACCGAGCATTTGGTAAACTCGGCAAGCTGATAAATCCCGTGACCGTCGATTTTCTCATCTTTTTTGCCATCGGGATCCTGATCGGTTCCGTCAATTGCCTTATAGTGAGCCAGCATATCGTTGTAATACTGGTCGTAGGTGATATACTGACCGTCACCTTTACCGTAAGTATCAATTGTCATCAACTGCGGATTATTGGGAGTATTGGTGACAGAAACCGCCATACCGTTATCCCAACCGTTGGTGTAGCTGGAGTCAAAATCAAAATTGTTATCGCCAATGTAATAACCGGAGATAACATCGCCCGCTTTGTGTGTATCACTGTCAACATTCTGACGGTTTTTGGCAACCCGGTTGGGATTCTGATCACCAATCTGGTCGTCAAGCTGCGCATACATCCAGTTGGCGCCGTTGATATCGTTGCCAACCACGGACTGCGGGGTGTAGATCGTTGCCTGGCCGGGACCGAAGTACATATAGTTGATGCGGCAAGCGCTGTCTTCCACGCCTTCAGCAGCAAATGTCACAGCCTCAGATGTCTTGGTATCCACACGAATCTGCGCGATTTTATACTTGACATCCTCGCGGCCATGATGTTGATCGTTTTTATCATACATCGACATCAGCAGGGGAAGGAGCTGGGTGAAGTCGATACAGCCGGTGATAGCACCGTTGACATACATCGTTTCGGGATCTTTACCCGCTTTTTCCGCAACCTTAAGGGGATTAAGGCTGTCGGGATCATTCGCCAGCATCAGCGCCAAAAGATCCGACGAAGAGGATGTCAGCGCATAATGATCGTAAACAACATCACTGACGGTAACATTGGGCACCATCGAATAGTCCATCGACTCTGTATCAACGCCGGGACGATCAGAATTGTCGGTAATGGTGTACCAACGGAACTCGTAGTTCGACGAGCTGTCTTTTGTCACTTTGGTCTGACCGTTATTGGTTGCCTTTCTCTCCGATTGAACAGGAGCGCCGATCAGCAACGAAATTGCCATCTGAGTGCTGTCGGGAGCTTCGGTAGAGAAGAAGAGATAGGGCGTGTCGGACAGATAAAGATCCGAGTTGTTCAGCGCCTTGCCGGCGCCGTAATAGTTAGCCGCCCAGGTAGGAGACCACATCACAGAGCTGACATTCTTATCCAGCGTCAGACCCCATTTACCCTGCATCGCATCGTAACGGTTGTACACGCGTGCAGAAACATCCTCTTCGCCTTCCTCGAGCGGCTTTCTCTCCACATCATAGAAGGTTGTCGAGTACGAATACTTATACACTGTCGTGCCGTCGGAAAGCTTTTCCTCGCCGTCCCAGCTGCACGGGATATGATTGCCGTCAATATCAAAGATATCGCCGCTGGCACTGACACTGCCATCTCCATTAGTATCTTTGAAAATAATATTTTCCATCTTCTTGCCGGTTTCCATATTATAGAAGATGCTCTTGCCGTTTTCGCTGGCTTCCGCAGCTTTTTTGTAAATCGTCAGCTTGACATCGTGCTTTTTCACGCCGGACTGCACAATGCCGTATTCGATGTTGTTCACATCCGAACCGATCGGTGCGCTGTCCGTTGCCCAGAGATACTCGTCGATGAGGTTCATATCATCGATCGCGTTGATCTCCTTGCCGGAGAGGACACCATGGGTGTTGTCATATTTATCGCCGGTACCCGTAATGTTGACCACCGAGGTGTTCGCCGACCATTTGGTGAGCGGAATATTCGGGGTCGCGGGTGCGCCATAGAAAATCGACTTCAGATCGATCCACGCCGAACCACCGGGGAGGAACGGGTGTGTCTCGTCATTGGTCGCATACGGCTCGTAAGGCGAATATTGATTCCACACGATCGGGTTGTTGGCGGAATCATATTGAACCTCCTTCGGACCCGCGGCGTAATCCGGTCCATTGTAGGCTTCCGTATTGGTGACCGTACCCTTGCCGAGCGTTACATTGTCAAAAATGCTGCTCTGCTGAGAATCGGCCGAAGCAAACACGGGCAGAACCGACGACGGCACGCAGCTAAGCAGCATCATCATGGTCATAACCAGCGCGATTGCTTTGGTGATATGAGTGGTTTTCATATCAATTTCCCCTTTCTTACTTTATATATGTGCATTTTTTTGGATACAGCTTACAGTGTAAATGAGGATACAAACCCAATTTACACATTATAACTATCCTATTCTCTGTCATTATAGCATACATTCCGTTTAAATTGTGAACGAATTGTGAACAACGAGCAAATTGTGGCAATTTTGTAGGATTTTCTAAAAAAGAATTTTCGTGGCGTCCATTTTGTGCAGGTTGACAGTAACGAGGGACAATCTGCCGTTCGCCGCTACGGCAGACACAAAAAACACCCGCCGTTTCAAGAAGAAACGGCGGGTGTTTATATTATGTTTTATTCGTCTTCAGTCTTATATTCGGCGATGACCTTTTCCGCGACGGCGTGGGGCGCTTCCTCATAGCGCTCGAACACCATCGTGAAATAGCCTCTGCCCTGTGTCAGCGAACGGAGCATGGTGGAATAATCCGATGCTTCCGCCATCGGGACTTCCGCATCCACGCAGGTCAGGCCGTCCTCGGCGGGTTCCATACCCAGCACGCGACCGCGACGCTTGGTGATATCACCCATGATGTCACCCGTGTAGTCGCCGGGGACATACACCTTGAGCGCGCCGATCGGCTCAAGCAGGACGGGGTTGGCATCGGGGATACCCGCCTTATAGGCAAGGGATGCGGCGGTCTTGAACGCCATTTCCGAAGAATCGACAGGGTGATACGAGCCATCGACCAGCGTTGCCTTCAAGCCGACCATCGGGAAGCCCGCAAGCACACCCTTGACAGCGCTGTCACGGATACCCTTTTCAACAGCGGGGAAAAAGTTTTTCGGCACGGAGCCGCCGAACACGCTTTCCTCAAACACGATCTCATCGCCCGCATACGGCTCAAACACGATCCACACATCGCCAAACTGACCGTGACCGCCCGATTGTTTCTTGTGGCGGCCCTGCACCTTAACCTGCTTGCGGATGGTTTCGCGGTAGGGCACCTTCGGTGCGGCAAACTGCACCTCCACACCAAACTTATTCTTCAGCTTGGAAGCGATGACATCCAGATGCTGCTCGCCCAGACCCGACAGGATGGATTCCTTGGTTTCGGTGTTATGCTCAAAGCGGATGGTGGGATCTTCCTCCATCAGCTTCATCAGCGAGGCGGCGATCTTCTCCTCATCGCCCTTGTTCTTGGGCAGAACGGCAACGGAGAGGCACGGTGCCTCAAACACGACCGGCGGCAGGACAAGCGGACGGACAGGCGAGCACAGCGTATCGCCCGTGTTGGCATTGGCGAGCTTCGCCACAGCACCGATATCACCCGCGGGGACGCAAGGCGTCTCGGTCTGCTTCTTGCCGCAGACGGTGTACAGCTTGCCAAGGCGCTCGGTTGCGCCCGTGCGCATATTCATCAGGGTCGAATCGGCGGTAACTTTACCGCTGATGACTTTGAAATACACCAGTTTGCCGATGAACGGGTCGACAACGGTTTTAAACACGATTGCCGCCGTCTGGGCATTTTCGTTCACAGTGAGGGCGACTTCGTTGCCGTCGGGATCAACACCCGTCTCACCCGCGACTGTCTCCGCCCACGGTGCCAGCCATGTCAGACCGTTAAGAAGCTGGTCGACACCCTCCAGTTCCTGCGCCGAGCCGCAGAAGATCGGCGCGATCTCGCCCTTGCGGACACCGCTGGCAAGGCCCAGAATCAACTCATCGGGTGTAAAGTCGATGCCCGAGAAATATTTTTCCATCAGATCCTCGCTGGTCTCCGCGACCGCTTCATACATAGCGGTGCGCAGGCCGTCAAGGCGATGCTCCATATCGGGGATCGGCACCTCGATCGCTTTGCCGTTTTCATAGCGGTAAGCGCGGTACTCAAGCAGGTTGACATAGCACTCAACCTTGTGATCCACAACATACGGCACGACGATCGGGCAAACGGTCGGACCAAAGGTTGTTTTGAGGTCTTCAAACACTTTATAGAAATCCGCGCTTTCGCGGTCAAGTTTGTTAATAAACAGCAGTTTGGCGATGCCTTTCTTCGATGCGGCACGGAACGCTTTTTCCACGCCGACGGTGACGCCGCTCTTGCCCGAAATCACGATAAGCGCACTGCCCGCGGCACGCACGCCTTCGCTGAGGCCGCCCGCAAAATCAAACAGGCCCGGGGTGTCCAGCAAATTCATCTTTGTATTTTTCCACTCGATCGGCACGATCGCCGTCGACACGGACGCCTTGCGGCGGATCTCCTCGGCATCAAAGTCACTGACCGTGTTGCCGTCTGCCACACGACCGAGACGGTCGGGGTTGGCGGTCAGATAATATGCCGCCTCTACCAGCGAGGTTTTACCCGCGCCTGCGTGACCTGCGACAACGATGTTACGGATATTTTTTGCTGTATACTGCTTCATAGAACAGTCCCCTTTCGTCGGATGAGCAAATTGCGCATCCGTTGATGAATTATCGACACATAGCGGGGCATTTTGATGTGAATTTGTACAAAATGTTTCCAGTTGGTTATGTGCCTTTTGATAATTATATACGATTGTTTTCAATTTTTCAACCGCTTTTACGAAAAAAAGCAAAAAAGTGTTCCTATTTTTTTGAAAGCGGGGTCTTCACACCGATTTCGGGTGCGCCCGCAGGTCATCGGATTGGTATAAATTAAGGGGCGAAACCGTAGGGTGGGGGCTTGCTCCCGCCGCATCGGGAGTATCCGAAATCGGCGCACATTACTATCGCCTTACGGCGATCGTTTTCTTGCGAAAACGCGGTGCGCAGAGGTCTGCGCACCCTACGATCTCGCCGTGGAATTGCGACAAAAAACACCCGTACCGAAGTACGGGTGTCCGGATATTCATTTACGAACGGAACAGACGACCGATCAGCCAGCCGACCACACCGTAGCCCGCGATCGCGGCAATCAGCATCGGCGCCTTGAGCACAATGCCCGTTGTAGCGCTGATGAAAAGGCACAGCATCATCGCAAGGATGCTCAGCGTCATCTGCGAGATCAGCGCCGCCCATACGCCGCGGCGCATACGACAACTCTGCACCACACTGAAAATTTTGGAAACAGCGTGACCGCCGCAAGCCAGCACCGCCTGAGCGCGCTGTACCTGCGTATCGGCAAGCAGGCTCTCATACACGCGACCTTCACCCGCCGACAGCACCTCCGCCGAACGGACAGGCAAATCCATCACTTCGCACATCAGGGCATCGGTGATGTTGGGGTCACAGGTGCGCACTACGATACGGACATGCTCACGCTCCAACGCACGAAGCTGCTTTTTGATTGCATCGTTTGCCAGATAGCTGACAACAAACATCGCCGACAGCTCACCGCCCGTGCTCAGATATACCACACTGCGGTCATCGCGGACATAGCGATCTTCATACTCCTTGCCCGGAACATCCACACCGTGGTTTTCCAGCAGGCGGCGATTGCCGATGAGTACCCGTCTGCCGCCGACCCAACCGGACAGGCCCATATCCTGCTCATAAGCAAGGCTGTCCACCTCACGCAGGATATCGGTGCGGTTTTCAATCAGGCGGTGGAAAATCGGTGAAAGCGGGCCGCGGGCCGCGATCATTACCGCCGCGGCATCCGTGATCGCTTCATCAATGCGGGTGCCGGAGAAGGTCTTGATGCCGTGAAGCTTGACCTGATCCTTCGGAAACAGCTCTGCCGCCTCCAGAATCACCGCCTTCGTATGATCACCAAATTGCTCTGCCGCGGCAAAGCCACCGATCATCGCGCCCTTGCGCAGTGCCTTGCGGCACGAGCGTGCCATCGCACGCTGTACGGCAAACATCGACCACGACGGCATTGTCATCAGCACCGCCGTGACAAACAACAGCCACGCGCGTTCCCAGCGTTCGGGGAACAGCAAGCCAAACCCGACCGCACACAAAAGCGATACGCCGAGTACCAGCGGTGCAAACCAGCGCATCACGCGGTCGGCAGGGTCGTAGGCGTACGAGGTATCCAGAAATTGCGATAAAAACGGAACACGGCGATAATACACCACGCGCGGTGTGCCGTTTTCGCCGTCGGGATACCCGAGCGCATCCGCCACTTTGCGGTCTTCGATCACCGTTGCGGCGTTTTTCTTTTGCTTTTCGTTGCCGACAAAGGTGAAATTGCGCTGAATACGGATCACCTGTATCTGTCTGCCGAGTGCACCTGCAAGCAGTGACAAACCAGCCGCCGCCGACAGGAAATACGCACGACCGTCCATGATCTGTGCGGTTTGTGCAAACAGTGTGGCTGTGTAGATCAGACCGAGCACACCACACACCGCCGGCGGTGTGTCGGCATCCGCGTGAAATGTGAACAGCCGTTTGATACCGCCGCCGATCATACGGTGGTTGACACACAGCATACCGATGAGCAACGCCATATGCAGTGACACCAGCACTGCAGGTGTCAACACCGCCAATGCGCCGACATGATACAGCATGGTCAATGCCAGCAACAACACTTCGATAACAACCGTGGCGATCACACCCACGCCGCCGATGCGACGGGCATACGCAAGGTCACTGCGGATGGCATCCGCTTCGGCGTATTCGTTGAAATCTTCCAGCAGATCCTCGGGCAGCTCTTCCTCCTCGGGAAGCACCTCCTCGGCATCGCTCTCCTCTTCCTCACCCATCAGCTTGAAGCGAGGTTTTTCTTTCACTTCGGGTTCAGGCGCTTTGCCGCCTTCTATGATACGGAATTCCTTGATTTTTTCGCGGCGGCGGCGCAAAAGCTCCTCCTCCACCGCTTCCTCGTCCATCGTTTCTTCCAAAAAGTTTTCCATCACCATCTGACCGGCGAGCTGTCCGTCAAGCTCCTGCGTATCCGACAGCGGATCCGATGACGGCGACGGCGCCACCGACAGCACACGCGTGCGCATGCTCACCGCAACCGTTTTCGGGGTCACTTCCTCGGGGGCAGGACGGAACGACGGGATGCGTCTGGTATCTTCTTCTTTTTTCTTCTGTACCGCGCGTTTCTCCTCCGTCGGCTGTGCTTCGGACGGCGGGATAACCTTCATATCGGCATCCTCTTCCTGTGCACCGCCGAAACGCTCCACCGCACTGCGCGGAGGATGCGGTGCCGCAGACGGTTTTGCCGGTTCCTTCACAGAGGAGGTGCTTGCCGATGACTTGGGGGCATCGGGGGATGCATTGCCTTTTTTCATTTCATGCTCCAGCAAAATATCTTCGACCGACAGATCGAATGTTTTTTTGTCATCCACAGCACTTCCTCCTTCCGTTTTGTACAATGATTATTTCGGGTTGCGTGCAGCAATGCCCGCTCGCTGACGCGCCGTCTCATACAGCATCAGACTGCAGGCGACCGATGCGTTGAGCGAGTTGACCTTGCCGACCATCGGCAGGCTGAGCACAAAATCGCATTGCTCCTTCACAAGGCGACCCAGACCGCGACCCTCCGAGCCGACCACCAGTGCCACTGCACCCGTCAGATCGGTCGCGCACCACGGCTCACCGTCCATATCCAGACCGTACACCCACACGCCGCGCTCTTTCAGCTCGCGCAGGGTATCGTTGATGTTCGTCACACGCGCCACGGGCACATATTCAATCGCGCCCGCCGACGCTTTATACACCGCCGCTGTCAGACCGACGCTTCGGCGCTTGGGGATGATGACGCCGTGCGCGCCCGTTGCTTCGGCACTGCGCACGATGGCACCGAGATTGTGCGGATCTTCCAGTTCGTCGCACACGATGAAAAACGGCGGTTCGCCGCGTTCCTGAGCAACGGCAAACAATTCGTCAAGCGTGGCAAATTCCTTGCATGCCGCAATCGCCGCCACACCCTGATGGTGCGGGCCGCACATGGCATCCAGCTTGCGCGAATCCACATCCTTTACGGGAATGCCACGCTCGCGCGCTTTGGCAATCAGCACGGATGCACTGCCGCCGATGCCCTTTGCCACCAGCAAACGGTCGATCTCCCGACCCGAACGCAACGCTTCCGTCACCGCGTTGCGCCCTGCGATCACATCCTCGAATGCGGGTTGCTCTTTCGGCTGGCGGTCTTTCGACTGCCGCTCTCTTTGTTGCCGCTCCTTCATAATTGCCGTTCCTTTCTGCTTGGTATCTGTTTTATATAAACGGTATTGTAGCACACTTTCACACATAATAACAGCAGGGTTACAAAAATTTAACCCGCACATTCGACTTTCATCCCCCGAAACCGCAAAAAACCATACGGCGGTTGTTGAAATCTTCATATTTATATGATATAATGTCAAACTGGATGAATTTGCATACACACCGACTCCTTCAGAAAGAGGCGTTTCTATTTATGAAAACCGCAAAACGCACAACCGCTAAAGCCGCTGTAAAAAAAGAATGGCGCTATAAACTGCCCGCCCGTATCGTGTCGATCATCTGCGCCGTGCTGCTGATCCTGACGGGTACGCTGGTATCCGCCGCGGGTGTCTATGTCCGCGCGATGCTGGGATTGATCAACTACGACGACGGCAACGAGGATTACAGCAATGTCCCCAAGCTGCCCGATGATATTGATACCGGCGAAGTCACAAGCTCGATCAAAGATCCCGATCCCATTGACCTGAGCAATATTGAGCTTCGCGGCAACACCGAGAGCATCACCAACATCCTGCTTCTGGGTGTGGACGGCCGCAACACCGAAGGCTATTCTGCCCGTTCGGATACCAATATGATTCTGTCGGTCAACACCTCCGCCAAAACCATCAAGCTCGCCTCCATTCTGCGCGATGTGTGGGTGCCGCTGAGCGGCCGCGACTATGACGGCGACGGTGAATTTGACTACGATAAACTCAACGCCGCATTCTACTACGGCGGTTTCCGTATGCTGTCGAACACGCTTGCCGACGCCTTCAAGCTCCGCATCGATCAATACATCGCAGTGGATTTTGAAGCGTTTGAAAAAGCCGTGGACGCGATGGACGGCATCGATATCGAGCTGACCGCTGAAGAAGCGCAGTTCATCCCCGTCTGGTCGGATGACCCCGACCGCTTTGCGACCCCCGACAACCCCGATCTGGAGCCGCTTGGCTATGACGGCGGCATGTATCATCTGAACGGTCAGCAGACGCTGGCGTACTGCCGCATCCGCAACCTGTATCCCGACAGTGACTTTGCCCGCCAGAACAATCAGCGCAAGGTCATTGATCTGCTGATGCAAAAAGCGAAGAACATGAACTTTGCGACCATGACCAATGTCCTGATGGCGGTTCTTCCCTATGTCAAGACCAATATGACGCAAGCGGAGCTTCTCTCCTACGCGTCGCAGGCGTTGCAGTATTACGATTTCGAGATTTACAGCGACTTCTCGCTTCCCTGCGGCAACGGTGATTTTGAAAACCAGTGGATCGGCGGCGGTCTGGGTTTGTGGCTGACCGATGCTGAAGGCTCTGCGATGGATCTGCATGAGTATATCTACGGCGACAGACTCTCCAACGAAGACCCCGAGGAGGAGTATGTCGAAGAAGAAAGCGAATCCGAAGAATGGTAAGGAGTGAGGCGCGATGAGTCAAAAACGCGTAGAGGATTTTATCACCACCATCCCCGATTTCCCCGAGGAGGGCATCCTGTTCCGCGATGTCACCACCGTCATCGGCAGTGCCGAAGGCTTTAAGCTGGCGGTCGATGCGCTGGCAGAACTCCTGCAGGATGTGGAATTTGATGTGATTGCGGGCACCGAGTCGCGCGGCTTCATCTTCGGCACACCGCTTGCTTACCTGCTGGGCAAGCCGTTCCTGCCCGTCCGCAAAAAGGGTAAGCTCCCGCGTGAGACAGTGCAAAAGACCTATGATCTGGAATACGGCACGGCAACGATCGAGATCCACAAAGATGACTTGAAAGCGGGTCAGCGCGTAGTGCTGATCGACGATCTGATCGCCACGGGCGGCACCGCCAAGGCGGCGGCTGAGCTGATCGAGGAACTCGGCGGCGAGGTCGTGCGGATCGCGTTCCTGATTGAATTGAAAGGTCTGTGCGGTCGCGAGATGCTCAAAAATTACGATGTCAAAAGCGTCGTGCAATACGAAGGTAAATAAGAAAAACCCCCGCATGGGTCGATGCGCGAGTTTTTTGGTATCTCCGAAGAGATTTGTTGTCTGTCGAGCGGTTTGCCCTCTTTTTCTGTTTACGGCCAGTTTCTGAACACAGACCCCCAGCCCGGTCCCCATTCATCAAAAGGGTTGCCGGAAGAGTGTCCGCCGCTCCCACCGCTTGAATTCATAATACAAGGCACCAAAAAGCTGAGAAGCAACGATGTGATCAACAAGCTGGATTGTCCGATGATGGCGTCGGATAAAGGGAAGGATTCTGCAAGCAGTCCGCCGATCACCGCGGGGACTATAACAAGAACATACCCGAAAAGCCATCCAAAGCTTGTTTTAAACCCCAATCGGGACACAATGAGCCAGATCAGAAGATTTAATATGACTGACGCAAAAAAGAACACCAGCATCGTTTTGTATGATGCGTAATTGTTTGCAGTAATACCGAAACAAATCGTATAAAAAAGAGTGGCAATTATCGTAAAAACGCCTTTTATGACACGCTTTTTCAGTTGCACGATCCCCACAATACACATAATTGCTCCGAGAATAAAGGTGATGTAATGCAAATAATTGAACCCGCCTTTAAACAAAAGCAATACCTGATTTGCAATTTCGTTATATAATTCTTTTATAACATCCATAATATCCTCCCTAAAACGAGCACCTGCACAGTAAACACTACTACGCTTAAAAATTCGCCAACAATCCGGAAATACGGAGCGGCGGATTTATGACCCCATCCCTTTCGCAACATTGTAAAGTGAGGTTCCCCCGTCGCCGAGCGCAAGCCGAAAGTCGGAGAGCTTTTTCTAAATCGCTTCTTTTTCTTTCCCGGCAGAAATATGGGGTTATTTTCCGCACGAACGGCACCAACGATAAAAAACGGCAGATTCGGAAATCTGCCGTTTTTTGTTTGTATGAAACTTATTTAATGAGCTCTTTGAGCATCTTGCGCACATCGCCCGTGGACAGGGTGCCGTCCTCGTCGTAGTCCGCCGTTTCCTTCTGGAATTCGGTGAAGGTCTTGGTGCCGACCGAGAACTTGAGGAAGTCACGCGCGTCGCCGGTGTTGACATCGCCGTCAGCGTTGATGTCGCCCTTGCCGCCGTGCGGCTTCGCGTTGCCGAAGGTTTCCTCTTTCTTGATCACGCCGTCTGCATAGTTCACACGGTCGGTGGTGTTGGAAATCTGCAGCGAGTTCAGCGTCAGCGTACCCTGACCGCCCAGCACGATGCGCACCGCTTTGATGGTGCTGACGCCGTTGGCGGGAACGATGTTGTTCCAGGTGTAGCAGCTATAAATATCACAGAGACCACCGCTGTAAGTCTCCGCGGGGAGATAGCCGTCAACCAGCGTATCGCAAAGGCCGGGCCAGAACTCGGACACAAGACCGAAGTTGCGGTCCTCAGCCGCCGTGGACACGATGATCTGCACATCAAAGCCGGTGGTTGCCACAAGGTCAAACAGCCAGTTCGGAGACTCGGCAGGCTTGAAGTCCTTGTTGAGGTTGAACACGACCGAATAACCCTCGGGAGAATTCGCCGTCACAACCAGCTTGCCGTTGTTATACTCGTAAGAACCGCCTTTTTCGGTGCTCTCAACGGTCAGGCAATCGGGGAGCAGCAGGTTTTGGTTGATGATGGGTTTATCCTGACGGATCAGGTTATAGGTGGTGTCGGTGACTTTGCCCTGCGTTGCCGCAAAGTAGCAATAATTGATGGTGATCGAAGACGAGGGAGCGACATAGAAACGCACCACATTGATCTTCCAGTTGTCCGTGGAGGAGGGTTTCCACCACTCGCGCATATCGATCTCGAGCTTTTCATAGGTGGTCGTCCACGGAGCCGAGTCTGCCTGCACAAGCTGATTGGAGGAGGTGCAATCGCGCATCATCCAGTAGCCACTGCCGTTCTGCGAAACACCGAAGTACCAGCCGCTGCCGTAGTTCGGCGAAACCTCAAGGCTCATATACGGGGTGGTATCAATGCCGAGATCGATGGGGAGCATCAGGTCGTAGGCAAGTGTTTCGGTCGAGGAGTTGTTGGTAAGCACGCGGCGGCCCTGATCGTCCAGATAGGTGCTCACATCGCCCCATGCGGGAGAGGGCGTGCCGCCCAGCACATCGATACCGATATAATCGGCATAGTTGCGGATGCTTGCCCAGCCTTCCACGCCGGTCTTGAAGTTCTTGATGTGACCCCAGTTGCTGGAGGTAGAGGTGAACTCGCTGGTGTAAACGATGTCACCTTCCTGCACGGTGCCGACGGCATCGTAGGAAGAACCGGCGCCCGTACGGACATTCAGTTTGTCGCTTTCGGGAGCTTTGTTGTTGAGTTGCCAGGTACCGATCTTCTCAGCGGTATTGCTGGGAGCGGGGCCGTCGCCGTCGTTAAGCTTCGCGCCCGTCGGGGTAACGAGGCAGAACCAGTCGATGGTCATTTTGGTGGTCGTTGCGAGATGGCTCTGAGACAGCCACACATCGCCGTAGCCGTATTCGCCGGTCTTGGCACTGCCGCGCGAGGAGCTGGGAGCCGAGTCAAACACGCGGAACTTGTTGCTTGCGCGATCGTAATCGACAACCGCAATGAAGTGACCCTTCACATGCGCGATTGCTGTACCGCCGCTCTCAAGATGGTTCTTCAGCTTGCTGCTGGACGAACCCGCCCAATAACCCTGCGAGCCGTTGCAGTCCACAGTGAAGCCGTACTTCTCACCGTACTTCGCCTGAAGCTTCGGATACAGCAACGAACGGGTGGTACCGCCCGAGGAGTAGTTGAACGCCTTGATGCTGTACGCCCAACGGCCGACTTCCATAACATCCATGGTGTTACCCGTGGCAAAGCCGACGGCATTGATGATGGAGAAAATACCGCAAGCGGTATCGTACATGGTACGGCCGCCGATGTAATAATTCTTCCACTTGGCATCCCACTGACGCTGAACAGGGTTCGGCTCAGCACCGGGATAGGAGATTGCCGACGCAGTCAGCGGCGCAATGCACAGCAAGCTGCACAGAATCGCCAGCACGCAGGCAAAGCTGACTGCCGATTTCACAAATTTCATAGATAAAACTCCTTTTGGTTAAAATTTTTATAAAAAGTGTCATACCCACTTGTATTATAAGACAAATAATGATACAATACAAGTCAACAAATGCAGAATGTGAGACAAAAAATGCAAGGAGGGCTTGGGTTGGACGCTGTTTTTCGTGAAACTAAACGAGAGATCACCTTTTTTAACACCGTTTGTCTGGATTATCCCGCTCACATCCACGAGGATGTGGAACTGGTCTATATCAAAAAAGGAACGGCCGTCGCTTACTGCGATGGCACACGGTATACGCTGAAGGAACGCTCCTTTTTTATTGCGTTCCCCAACCAGGTGCACCACTATGTAGACAGCAACAACGGCGAATATATTTTGCTCATCGTCAAACCCACCAGCCATGACCTGCTGTTTCAGGGCCGCCCGATGATCAGCGCCTGCGATACCCCTGACGACCACACGGTCACGCTGTTTGAAATGGCGCTTGCCGAATATGAAAAGGACGGTCACACCCCTGTGGTGGAGGCGTGTCTTACCGCCTTTTTTGAAAAGCTGTTCACCTTTTATCAGATTGAAAAAGGCAATGCCGCCAGCAGTACCGTGGCGCGCATCCTGCAATATTGCAGTGAGCATTACCGCGAGGACATCGGCATCGCCGATATCGCGAATGCCCTGCACATCAGCAAAAGTGCCGTGTCGCATATCTTCAGCGGACGGCTTGGCATCAGCTTTTCCGAGCATATCCACACCCTGCGCCTTGCGGACGCCGTGCGCCTGCTGAAAACAGGGCAATATTCCGTCACCGAGGTTGCGGAGCTTTCGGGTTTCCCCACCATCCGCACCTTTAACCGCGTGTTCCGCGAACAATACGGGATGTCCCCTTCCGCGTATCGCAAATCCGAAAATCCGTAAACGAGGAGTATGCCGTTATGAACACCAATCCGCTCATCAGCGTTTGTATCAACTGCTATAACGCCGAAAATACCATACTGCCGACCTTGCAATCGGTGCTCAGCCAGACATACCGACATCTGCAGGTCATTGTGGTCGACGACTGCTCCACCGACGGCACATGGGACTGCCTGCAACGCATCGATGACGACCGCGTCGAATGTGTCCGTCTTGCCGAAAACGGCCACATCTCCAACGCCAACAACGAGGCGCTCCGCCGTGTGCGCGGTGAATTTGTTGCCCACCTGGATGCGGACGACCGTTGGGTGCCCGATAAGCTCGAGAAGCAACTCGCCTTTTTACAGGAACATCCGGAGTACGGCGCTTGCTTCTCCATCGCCGAAATGGTAGACGAAGACGACAACCCCGTGGAGGATTACCGCTTCCGCGCCGAAAACCGCGATCAGGCGGCTCTGCTGCGTCATTTTCTCACCGTCGGCAATTACATCTGCCATTCCTCGATGTTTGCCCGCCGCGAGATCATCGACCGCGTCGGTGAGCACGATCTGACCCTTTTGTATTTCCACGATTTTGATTACTGGATCCGCATGGCGATGCTCTGCGAGATCTATATTCTGCCCGAAAAGCTGGTGTATTACCGCCTGTCTGCCGAAAGCAACAGCGCGATGCAGGAGCAAAAACACAACGGTCATGTTTACGAGTTTGCACAGGTTGCTTATCAGACGGTTGTGTCCTGTCCCGACGCACTGTTCCTGAAAGCGTTTTCCGACCGCCTGCGCCTGACAGGCAAACACACACCCGAGCAGGTTGCGTTAGAAAAAGCATTTCTGCTCAGCGAATTGCTCATCTATCTTCCGCACAACCGTGCGCTCGGTCTGCGCCGTCTGTGCGAACTGCTCAACGACCGCGACTATGCCGATATCGCCCGCCGCGATTTCGGTTTTACGGTAAGAGATCTGTACCGCCTGCAAGGCAGTCCCGTCTATCACGACGAGGTTGCCGCCGGCACCGCCCGCGATACCCTGACGCATCTCAACAATCAGCTGGCGGCCGCCACCTCCGAAAACGGCTGGTATAAAGAACACACGGCACAGCTGGAAGACGAGCGCGCCCGCATCCTCGCACACGCCGAGCATCTGCAAAGCGAGTACCAACGGCTCAACGAGCTGAACGCCGCGCTTACTGCCGCCAATGTTGCACTGGATGCCCGCGCGGCGAGCGCCGAAGTTGCCCATGCGCAGGCGGCGCACCAACTGGCACAGGTTTATAACAGCTATTCGTGGAAACTGACAAAGCCCGTCCGCCTGTTACAGAACATGCTTCACATCCGCCGTACCTCCCGCTCGCCTCACACGCGTGACGGTCGTCCCGCCGCCTGCAAGGTGATGCTGTACGGCTACTACGGACATAACCTCGGCGATGACCTGTTCTTCCACACGCTGTTCACACGCTATCCCGACACGGTTTTTGTTGTGTTTGACGCTGTCGGTTATGAGCCTGTCTTTGACCGATATCCCAATGTCTATGTCTATCAGCACGACCGTCTGGGAGCTTCCCGCCGCGAAGCATTTGAGAAACTGTTGCTTTCCCATGTAGATGCCGTGGTGCATATCGGCGGCTCGATCTATCAGCAGATCGGCACTTGGGAAGAAGATCTGCGCTTGCGCAAAAAACGCCATGCCAAAAAGCGCCCCTTCTTCTCCATCTCGTCCAACTTCGGGCCGTATCACACCGAGGCGTACCGCGCCTTCTGGCACAAGCGCTTCGCCATTGCGCACGATATCTGTATGCGCGACCGCTACTCTCACGGCCTGTTTTCCGACCTTGACCGCGTGCGCTATGCACCCGACCTGCTGTTCTCGCTGCCTCTCCCGCAGGCGGAAACGGAGGCAGGCAAACTGTTCTTGTCTGTGATTGAGCCTTCCTCGCCCGCGCACCCGTTCCCGCAGGAACAGTGTGAGCGCTATTTCCGCGCCCTGACCGCCGTGGCAACAAAATGGCTGGAAAACGGTCATAAAGTGGTACTGTCATCGTTCTGCCCGTTTGAGCACGACGACACCGCCGTTGATACATTGGTGCGCGCGATTCCCGCCACACTGCACGGCGGTCTGTCCATCGTCAGCTATGACGGAAGCGGCTCTTTTGACGATGTCCTGACGGCACTGGCTTCCTCGGAATATGTGCTTGCCACCCGCTTCCACGCGGGACTGTTCGGCATGTCGGCAGGCAAAACCGTTGTTCCCGTTGCCTATAACCAGAAGGTGACACACCTGCTCAATGACATCGGCTTTGACGGCTATATCGCCGATTTTGAGACAATGGATGCCGATGTGATTTTTGAAGCACTGACAAACGGTCATCCGTTTGATGTTTCTGCGCAAAAAGCCGCCGCCATCGGACAGCTTGCCCGTCTGGATGATTACATCCGCTCCAAGGGCGGTGCGGTCGGCTGACCGATGTTGCAAATCTATCGACAGCTTTGACCTTTTCTTATCTGCGGAATTTATGCTACACTCTGTTCATAAATTTTATTCAGGAGGGTTACGCTATGTACATTCCCGAAAACGATACGATTCTCAACGAGGTTCTTGCCGCATACAGTTTCCCCGACACGCTTGTCGGCGCGGTGCGTTACGGTCAGGGCCATATCAACGATACCTTCTGCGTGCTGTGCCAACCCAAGGAAGGCGACTGCGTGCGCTATATCCTGCAAGGTCTGAGCAGTGCCGCATTCCCGCACCCTGAAGAACTGATGGAGAATTTCATCGGCGTGACCTCCTACCTGCGTGAGCGCATCATCGAAAACGGCGGCGACCCCGCCCGCGAAACGCTCAGCCTTATCAACACCAAGGATGGCAAGCCGTTTTACACCGATGGGAGCGGCAAGGTGTGGCGACTGACCCCGTTTATCGAAGGCACCGATTGCTTCCAATCGGCAACACCCGAGCTGTTTGAGGCTTCGGCGCGTTCCTTCGGTCGCTTCCAGTATCAACTGCGCGATTTCCCTGCCGCCACCTTGCACGAGCCGATCGTCAACTTCCACAACACCGAAGATCGCCTGCAAAAATTCCTGACAGCACTCGAAGCCGACAAGCACGGTCGCGCCAAGGATGTGCAGGCGGAGATTGACTTCGTGATGGCGCGCAAGGCAGATTGCTCGGTCGCGATGCAGGCGCTTCGTGACGGTGTGTTGCCGCTTCGCGTGACCCACAACGACACCAAGCTCAACAACATCCTCATCGACCGTCAGACAGGACAGGGCATCTGCGTCATCGACCTCGACACCACCATGCCGGGTCTGTCCATCAACGATTTCGGCGATTCCATCCGCTTTGGTGCCAACCATTCCAAAGAGGACGAAAAGGATCTGTCGAAGGTCAATTTTGATATCGAACTTTACGAAGCGTACACCCGCGGCTTCCTCGAGGGTGCGCAGGGCGGTCTGACCGCGGCGGAGCTTGATTATCTGCCGTGGGGCGCGCGACTGATGACGCTTGAGTGCGGCATCCGCTTCCTGACCGACTACCTCGACGGCGATCACTATTTCCGCACGCATTACGAAGGTCAGAACCTCGACCGTTGCCGCACACAGTTCAAGCTGGTTGCCGATATGGAAGCGCAGTTTGACGACATGAAGGCGATTGTCAAAAAATACGCGAAATGATCGCATAACACGGCGTTCATCACTGCCCGTTCAAGGAGGTGCTGTTGTGACACAACTTTTACTTCGTCTTTTTATCAAAGACCGCGATAACATCGCCTCGCCTGCTGTGCGCGCCGCCGTCGGACGGCTCGCGGGCGCAACGGGCATTGTGTGCAACCTCCTGCTCTTTGCGTTCAAACTGGTGCTTGGATTGCTCAGCGGCTCGGTCGCCGTGATGGCAGATGCCGCCAACAACCTGTCGGATGTGTCCTCCTCGGTCATCACGCTGGTCGCTTTTCGCATCTCGCAAAAACCAGCCGACCGCGACCATCCCTACGGTCACGCACGGTATGAATATCTCGCGGGGCTTGCCGTCGCGTTTTTGATCCTGCTTATCGGCTCTCAATTAGCGGTCAACTCGTTTGAGCGCATCATTTCCCCCGTCACGGTGGACATCTCCGCTGTCAGCCTTGTGATTCTTGCCGCATCGGCGCTTCTCAAACTGTGGATGTCGCTGTTTTTCCGCAATCTCGGCAAACACATCGGCTCCTCGGCGCTGAAAGCCACCTCGGTGGACTGCCGCAACGATGTACTCGCCACCACGGCGGTGTTGCTCGGATGTGCGGTGTATTATCTGTTCCACATCAATGTTGATGCCTGGATCGGTCTGGCGGTCGCGGTGTTTATCCTTTGGTCGGGTTTTCAGGTTGCCAAAGAAACGGTCTCGCCGCTTCTCGGCGCACAAGCAGACAAAGATACCGTGGAACAGCTGGAGACGCTCATCTCCTCCCATGAGAAAATCCTCGGCATCCACGATCTGCTCATTCACGATTACGGCCCCGGTCGCTGTTTTGCCACCGTGCACGCGGAGGTCAGCTGTGAGGATGATCCGATGGCGACCCACGACCTGCTCGACGCAATCGAACGCGCCGCACTGGAACGGATGAACATTCGTCTGGTCATCCATTATGACCCCATCGACACCGCCGACCCGCTCGCGCAGTCCCTGCGTTGCACTGTGGACGAGATCCTGCGCGGCATCGATGAGCGCTTTTCCGTTCACGACTTCCGCCTGATGCGGGATGAAGAGCCACTGCGCCTGATGTTCGATCTGGTCGTGCCGTTTAATACGGGCGATCACGCCGCCATCAAAACGAAGCTGGACACGGCACTGGCGGAACGCGGATTTTCGTGCAACACCGACATCTTTTTTGACGAACAAAGTTGATTTTGGTTGACAACACTCCTTTGCGTGTGGTACACTAGTGTAGTACCCTATTAAAGCGCAAAGGAGTTTTTTATTATGGCAGATTTCAATCAAATGATGCAGGATATCGTCAACAAGGATTATGACGAGCTGGTCGCGTTTGGCAAAATCGCGCTGGGCAAGATCATGCCCATCCTCAAGGCAGTCGATACCGACCATGACGGTATGTTTGCACTGACCTCCGTCGTTCTCGCTTCTGTCGGTGCCGACGGCACGCTGACCGCACTGGAGAACAAATGGCTCAAAGATGTTATGGGTCTGCAAGACGAGACGATCGACAACATGATCAAGCTGTACAGCTCCAAGATGGAAGACCTGACCGACGCGCTGTTTGACAACGCTCCCCAGGAGTTCAAGGGCGATCTGATGATGTTTGTTCTGTCCATCCTCGCTGTTGACGAGAAGATCTCCAAGGAAGAAACCGCTTTCGTCAAAAAGCTGTTCGCATAATCTTACAAAAGAATCACGGTGCCCGCCGTTTTCCGCAAGGAAAGCGGCGGACACTTTTTGTTTTTGTTGACCATTCGACAAAAATATGGTATCGTATGTGTAATGGAGTTGATAACAATGAACACTGCGTTATACCAAGAATTTCTCGATATCCTGCACGCGGGGCTGGTACCTGCCATGGGCTGTACCGAGCCGATCGCCATTGCGCTGACCGCCGCGCAGGCCGCCGCGCATCTTGACGAGGAGGTGTGCAAGGTCGCCGTGTGCGTCAGCGGCAACATCATCAAAAATGTCAAGAGCGTGATGGTGCCCAACACAGGCGGTCTGCGCGGCATTGAAGCCGCCACTGCCGCGGGTATTGTCGCGGGCGACCCTGAGCGGGAACTCGAAGTGCTTGCCGCAATTTCCGAGGACAAGCAACCGTGCATCGCCGCATTTCTGGAGAGCGTGCCTGTCACAGTCAGTGAAGCACAAAGCGACTATATTCTCGATATCGGCATTACGCTGACGAGCCAAAACCACACCGTGTATGCGCGCACCGTTCAGCATCATACGGGACTGTGCCTGATCACCGTGGACGGCAAAACCGTTGTGGAAAACACAATCCCCGAAGCAGTCGGTGACACCGATCGCTCACGCTTAAGCATTGCGGATATTCTTGATTTTGCCAACCACGCCGACCTTAATGATGTGCGCGAGCTTCTCGACCGTCAGATCGCCTGCAACACCGCCATCGCCGAAGAAGGTCTGACGGGTAAATACGGCGCCGCCATCGGACGCACCCTGCTGATGTCCTACGGCAACACGGTGCATAACCGCGCCAAAGCGTGGGCGGCGGCAGGGTCGGACGCCCGTATGAACGGCTGTGAACTCCCCGTGATCATCAACTCGGGAAGCGGCAATCAGGGCATGACCGCATCACTCCCCGTCATTGTCTACGCGCGCGAGATGGGCGTGTCGGATGATCTGCTTTACCGCGCCTTGCTCGTCTCCAACCTCACGACCATCCACCTCAAAACGGGCATCGGCTGTCTGTCCGCCTATTGCGGCGCGATCAGCGCCGGATGCGGCGCGGCGGCGGGCGTGATGTACCTGCACGGCGGCGGCTTTTCCGAAATCGCGCACACTGTCGTTAACGCGCTCGCCATCAACTCGGGCGTGGTGTGCGACGGCGCGAAAGCAAGCTGTGCGGCGAAGATCGCCTCGGCGGTCGAATCGGGATTGCTCGGTATGCAGATGTATATGCACGGCAAGGAATTTTACGGCGGTGACGGCATCGTCGCGGGCGATGTCGAGGACACCATCCGCAATGTCGGCTCACTGGCACAAAACGGTATGGCACAGACCGACCGCGAACTTATCCGCATTATGCTGGAAAATTAAACATGAGAAACGGGAACGGCATCACACCGTTCCCGTTTTTATTGTCGCGCGACGCACGGCGCGCAGGGAACCGAGTAGCGAGAGCCGCCTGCCTCCCTCTCTGAGGGAGGTGGTTGAGCGAAGCGAAACCGGAGGGAGTTTTATGCACAATGGAAGTTCCTTGCAAACTCCCCCTGTCAGCTTCGCTGACATCCCCCCTCACAGAGGGGGACAACGATGTTTGCGTCGATTTTGGGTGCTTACTCACCCACAATCCGCTTGCCTTCGACCGCGATATATAGTATACTATTGGTATCTTCTTTTGGAGGGATCCTTTTATGAGCAACATATCCAACCTCACACCCGCGCGGGTGTTTACCCATTTTGAAGCACTCAGCCGCGTGCCGCGCGGCTCGGGCGACCGCAAACGCATTGCAGATTTTGTCGAAAACTTTGCTACTACCCGCAATCTGCGCTGTGTGCATGACGACGCACACAATGTCATTATCTATAAAGACGGCTCGGCGGGTCGCGAGAACGAACCGCCCGTGATTTTGCAGGGGCATCTTGACATGGTGTGTCAGAAAACCGCCGACAGCACGGTGGATTTTGAAAAAGACGGCATCGAGCTGTATGTCGACGGCGACGAGCTTCGCGCCAACGGCACAACGCTGGGTGCAGACAACGGCATCGCTGCGGCGATGATCCTTGCCGTGCTCGAAGACAACACGCTGTCGCATCCGCCGATCGAAGCGGTGTTCACCGCCGATGAGGAGATCGGTATGCTCGGCGCGTGGGAGCTGGATATGAGCCTGCTCAACGGCCGCCGTATGATCAATCTCGACGCCGAAGAGGACGACACGCTGACCGTATCCTGCGCGGGCGGCAGCGATCTGGTGCTGACCGTCAATGTCACGCGTGAGATGGTGCGCAGCATCCCTGTGACGGTGTCGCTTCAGGGACTTCGCGGCGGACACTCGGGTGTGGAAATCGACAAACACCGCACCAACGCCGACAAGCTGATGGGCGCACTGCTGATGCACTTTGTCGGCGACGGCGTGAGTCTTGTCACTGTCGACGGCGGCGACAAAGGCAATGCCATCCCCAACCGCTGTAACGCGGTGCTGTGCGTTGCCGATCCCGAGCAATTTGCCGAACATATCACCGCGTGGCTTCGCGCAAAGCAGGAAGCGCTCGCCGCCACCGAACCGCAGTTTTGCTTTGATATCGCTGTCGGTGACAACGATCTGTTGTTCCCGATGACCGCCGCCGATGCCAACCGCGTGATTGCGTTGCTTGCCGCCGTTCCCGACGGCGTGGTGCAGATGAGCGACGAGATCGACGGACTTGTGGAAACCTCACTCAACCTCGGTATTCTGCAAACCGACGGCAACGATGTGATCCTGCATCACACCCTGCGCTCCAACAAGCAGATGGGACTGGATCTGCTTGAAAAGACCGTGGTCAACGCGGCGACGGGTGTTGCCGACAGCATTGACACCTTCGGTCACTACCCGCCATGGGAATTTAAAGCGGACTCGCCGCTTCAGCAGACCTTTATCAAGTGCTATGAGGCGCAGTACGGCAAATCGCCGAAGGTGGAGGCGATCCACGCGGGACTGGAGTGCGCAGTGTTCGCGTCGCGGCTTGAAGGACTCGACTGCATCGCATGCGGCCCGTCGATGCGCGATGTGCACACGGTGGACGAAGCGCTGAATATTCCCTCCACACAGCAGACATTTGCCTTATTGTTGACAATTTTGGAAACACTTTAATGTGATAAACGGTTGACCTGTTACTAAAAATATGGTATAATAGCGCGTATTTGCCGCGCGACCGATCGCGTTTTGCGGTTGGTCGCGCGGTTTTATGTTTCCCCGTGAAACAAGAAAGGAGAAACTTATGGACAAAAAAACAGAATTTAAGCCGTATATCCCTGCGGATAAGGTCACACCCGAGCTGACCGTTACGGCGATCATCATGGGTGTGTTGCTGTCGGTCATCTTCGGCGCGGCAAACGCCTACCTCGGACTGCGCGTCGGTATGACGGTGTCCGCTTCCATCCCGGCGGCTGTCATCTCGATGGGTGTCATCCGTATTTTGCTTCGCAAAAACTCCATTCTCGAAAGCAATGTGGTGCAGACCATCGGTTCGGCGGGTGAATCGCTCGCCGCAGGTGCGATCTTCACCCTGCCTGCGCTGTTCCTGTGGGCGGCGGAAGGCAAGATGGACAAGCCGAACCTGATTGAGATCACGCTGATCGCGCTGATCGGCGGTCTTCTCGGTGTGTTCTTCATGGTGCCGCTTCGCAACGCGCTCATCGTCAAGGAACACGGCATCCTGCCCTATCCCGAAGGCACCGCTTGTGCAGAAGTTCTGCTCGCGGGCGAAGAAGGCGGCGCAAACGCTTCGACCGTGTTTGCGGGTATGGGCTTTGCGGCGATCTTCAAGTTCATCATCGACGGTCTGAAGGTCGTGTCGGGTGAGATCACCCTCGCGTTCAAAGGCTTTGCAGGTGCCATCGGCACGCAGATCTATCCCGCGGTGATGTCCGTCGGCTTTATCTGCGGCCCGCGTATCTCGTCGTACATGTTCGCGGGCGGCGTGCTGAGCTGGATGGTGCTCATTCCGCTCATCGTGCTGTTCGGTGCAGATGCGATCCTCTACCCCGGCACGGACACGATCGGCAACATCTTTGCCGCATCGGGTGCATCGGGCATCTGGGGCTCCTACATCCGCTACATCGGCGCAGGTGCGCTGGCGGCAGGCGGTATCATCAGCCTTGTCAAATCGCTTCCCCTTATCGTCAAGACCTTTGCAGGCGCGATGAAGAGCATGTCGGGTGCGGGTGCGGCATCCAACCTGCGTACCGAGCGCGATATGAATATGAAAGTCGTGCTCATTGCCATCGGCGTGCTGACGCTTGCTGTGTGGCTGGTTCCCGCAATCCCTGTCACCCTGATCGGCGCGATCATCGTGGTGATTTTCGGCTTCTTCTTTGCGGCAGTCTCGTCGCGTATGGTCGGTCTGGTCGGTAGCTCCAACAACCCCGTGTCGGGTATGGCGATCGCAACCCTGCTGATTGCGACCCTCATCCTCAAATTCACGGGCGGCATCGGCGCGGATTCCGATATGGCCGTGCTTGCCGAGGGTATGCGCAGTGCCATCGCGATCGGTTCGATCATCTGCATCGTCTCCGCGATTGCGGGCGATACCTCGCAAGACCTGAAGACCGGCTATCTGCTGGGTGCTACCCCGAAGAAGCAACAGATCGGCGAGATCATCGGTGTTTCGGCGGCGGCACTTGCCATCGGCGCCACGCTTTACCTGCTCGACAGCGCGTGGGGCTTTGGCTCGGAAGAGCTTGCCGCACCGCAGGCAACCCTGATGAAGCTGATCATCGAGGGTGTTATGGGCGGCAACCTGCCGTGGGGTCTGGTGCTTGTCGGCGTGTGCATCGCCGTGGTTGTGGAACTGATCGGTATTCCCGTGCTTCCCTTCGCAATCGGTGTGTACCTGCCTGTCCAGCTCAACGCGTGCATCATGGTCGGCGGTCTGCTCCGTCTGCTTGTGGATAAGATCAAGCGTCCTGAGGACGAGAAGAAATCTATCCAGAACGACGGCATCCTGTTCTGCTCGGGTATGATCGCGGGCGAAGGCCTTGTGGGCATCCTGCTTGCACTCCTTGCCGTGTTCGGTGTGGATAAAGTTGTGGATCTGTCGGGCGTGCTCGGTCTGCCGCAAATCGTGTCCGATATCGGCGGTCTGGTGCTGTTCGCTGTGATCATTCTGACCGTGCTGAAATTCTCGCTGTGGAAAAAGCGTGTGAAGAAATGAAGAAACAACAAGTAATTCCCCAAAACTATCTGGAAAAGATCCCCGCGCATCCCGCGCATATCCCGTTTACCGTGGATGACAGCGGCATCGTGACGCTGGCGGTGGAAAACAAAGGCGTTTTCCACCGACTCGCCCAGCTGCTGCTCGGTAAGCCGAAGGTGTCGTATGTACACCTCGATGAGCACGGGAGCTTCGTGTGGCAATGCCTTGACGGCGAAAAAAACATCCTCGCGCTCGGCGAGGATGTCAAGGCGCATTTCGGCGATGCCGCCGAGCCGCTGTACGAACGACTGGCGACCTTTTTCAAGATCCTCGACAGCTACGGCTTTGTCGAGTGGCAAGAGTAATATAAAAAAAGAGAACGTCTCGGAAACCGAGACGTTCTCTTTTTTGTGTGCGTAGGGTGGCAATCTTGTCCCCTACACCGTCGGTGCGTTGCCGCAAATTTGTGGTGAGTGGCTTGCCTCCCTCTTTGAAGGAGGTGGACAAGGGATTCCGCCGCTATTCAAATTCTCTTTTCGTAAATATACTCCTCCACCGCGTCGGGGTCGCCGACATACGCAAGCGTTTCATTTGTCAACGCTTCAAACGACACGCTGTGAAGCGACGTTTCGCCGTTATACCGATACACCGTCAGGGCGATATCTTCCCGCTGTTCAACCGTCGCCAGACCTACCTGCACATCCGCTTGCACGCGGGCCTCCAACCCTTCCACCGTCAATGTGCCGTCTGCCATCGCATCCGCGATATCCACATATTCGCCGTTCATACGGATCGCGGCACAATTCACACCGCTGTAATGGAAAAAGTAGTTTTCGTCGTATACCACGCACTCACGGGAGGCTTTCGGGTCTACCATAAACGCATCACCGTTCTCGTTGAGCGTATACACAAACGGCTCACGATAATGATTGGGCGAACCGCTTTCAACGATCAGCAGCGGCTTTTCGATGGCTTCTCCCGTCTGACGGTTCCACGCGCCGATGCGTTGTTTGCCGCCGACCTCGGTATATTCCACCGTGATCATATCCTCTGTCAACGACGCATTGGACACGCTCGTTGCGACGATTTTCGCAACATCCGGTGTCTGCTTTTTATGCTCTCCGAGCGGCTCTTCGATCACGAGCTTCGTACCGTCCAACCACAGAATCTCTTTTGCGGTTTCAGCCAGCACATTCGTATAGGTGACGGAACATTCGCCCGTCGCCGTATCAAGATACCGCGTTTTCGTCTCGGTATGCGGCTTGTGCGTGCGAATGAGCAGACGGGTCGGCGACAGCGGTTCGATATCCACAAAGCCGTCCACATGATTGTCCGTCAGCAACGTATTGCCGTCGGCATCGGTGACGCGGTAGCTGTATGTCTCACCACGCCCGATCTCGTATGCATAGGCAAAGCTCAACTCCGCGCCGTCGGCAAACAGCGGCGACAACGACATCGTGTGACGCGCAGAGGCGCCCTCGTCATAGCGCCACGCGTGCTTTTCTTCATCTCGACGGAACACCAGACGCGCAAGCCCAACATCCTCATTCAGCGTCAGGGTATTGTCTTTGATCGTGTAGGTGCCCCTGCTTTCGCGGTCGGGATCCCCGTTGGTCGTCATATAATACACCTGCGGCACCTCTTCGCTGAGTACCATCGGATCCATCCACAACATCGCCCCTGCGCCGCTGTACGTCACCACGGCGGTGTCGGGGTCGTAAATGCCGACGCCCGACCAGCTGTGGCTGTGCGACATGGGCAGATCCATCGTCAATTCATAATAAAACGAGCCGTCGGGCGATTTCAGCACGGCGCGCCCGTCGCGCCCGAGCGTGACCTCGCGGATTTTTTTGCCTTTATGCATCAGCGGCGCACTGAACTCCACTTGCATCGTCAATGTATCACGGTCGACCTTTTTGACCGTAAATGTCACAGTATCGCCGTTGGCATCCGTGATCTCCTGCGTGGGATGCTCCTCGGAGATCGTCTCGACTGCCACCTCCATTGCCACATCCTCATCCATCGCATCCGCGAGGATCTGTATATACGCCTTCTCCATCGTCGGGGTCAACGTTTCTTTGACGGCGGGTACATCCATCCTGCACGCCGTCAGCAGACATAGTGCCGCTACGACGGCAGCTATACGATATCGTCTTTTCATAATCCTCATCCTCCGTGCCCGGGCAAGAGTTCACCCGTCGTCATATTCAGCCACACCGTTTGCGGCTTGGGATTGGAAGCGGGTGCGCTTGTCTCGATCCTGATCACCCCGTCCTCTATGGTGAAAACAGGTCTTACACCGAACGAGCTGTAACTTTCATACACCTGCTCTCCGTTTGCGTTGAGCATCCTGAACTGATAATGCTGATTGACAAGCGTCATCTCACATGTGTAGGCAAAGGTGAAGGCTGTGTCATCCGATAATACAAGAGCGGTTGACCGTTTGTGACGATAAGATGCACCGGCATCGTATCGCCAGCCGTCACCATCGACACGGAACGCGTATTCTGTTAAACGAGCGTCTTGCGTGAGTGTGAGCGTATCGTCGGTCTTTTCATACTTGCCGATGACGCGATCCTCGCCCGCTTGTAAGCAGTATTGCTCGCCGTACAATGTCAGCACGGTGTCGCCGCTGACGTACACCGTTTCAGTGATGTTTTTCTTGTCGGGTATCAATTCTGTGACGGGCAGTTGCAGCTGCAGGGTCGCCTTGCCGTCGTCTTTGTCTGTCTCAACGCTCGTCGGTTGATTGGCGTAGACATCCACGCGGCGACCTTGCTGTCCGCCCTGCAAGAAGCGGACGGACACCCTCATATCCTCAGCGTCAACATGTTCGATCACCATTTGAAGCGGCATACCGCTTGCCGTCCGCAACGAAAGACGGTTACCCTCCTCGACCAACAGTGCATCCGCATCCGATACCGCTTCATCCTCGTAATCCACGCATACATACGCATCTTCAAGCGTCGTTCCCACGGGCGCAGGCGGGTCGGTCACCATCCACAAACTCACAATACCGCACCCGATCGCGGCGATCACCACCGACACGATCAGCGGCTTTTTATACTTTGCAATACCTTTGATGCGTGCCTCCACGCCCACCTCGCCGAAGGCAAGCGGACACAACGCCACGTGGCGACGATCCACCGAAGCGCAAAGAAGTGCGCGGGAATACGATTTGCGCTCCTCCTGCGACAGTAGCTTGATGACTTTTTCGTCGCAAGCAAATTCGATGTCGCGACAAAACACGATATACGCCACCCACAGAAGCGGCTGAAACCAATACACCGACAACAGCAGGAAGCTGAGTGGTTTTAAGAGATGATCGCCGCGTGCAATATGGGCGCGTTCGTGCGCCAGCGCGTATGCGCGGTCGTCATCGGTCATATCATACGGCAGATAGATGTGCGGCGCAAACACGCCGAGAATGAACGGGGATGCCACCGTTTCACATTCGTACACACCCCGCTCACGCTTTGTTGCCATCTGTACCGAGCGGCGAAGCCGTGCATACGACACAGCGGCATAACCGAACATCCCCAGCATTCCCGCAAACCACACACCACACGCCACCGCTTCCCACGGTACTGCGGCTGTATCTTTGGTCAGGTCAGGTGCGCTGTCCTGCTCCGGCACAGGCGTTGCCGCCGTCGGAGCCGTCACCGTTTCGCTTTGCATAGTTGCGACCGTTTGCGACAACGGTTGCGGCATTTTGCTGAATTCGCTTTCGATGGAGAACGGGCAAACAAGCCGCAGTGCCACAACCGCCCACAGTGCCACCATCAGCCAGCGCGGTGCTTGCTTGCGCCATATCCATCGCAGAAACAGCACCGCGAGCACCGCCCATCCCGCCATAAACGCGGCATCGACCAGCATCCAGAAGATTGTTGTCATTCCGCTTCACCGTCCTCAATGATGCGCAGGATCTGGGCAATCTTATCCGCTGACAGCTTTTGCCGTTTGGAAAATGCCGCCACAAACGCGGGCATCGAGCCGCCGAAGCGCGTTGTGAGCAGCTCGTCGATCTGCGCGATCTCTGCTTCCTCGCGCGAGATGACTGCCGACACGATCGCATTTTCACTTTTTACCACACCGCGGTCGGTCAGGCGACGGATGACGGTGTAGGTGGTGGTTTTACTCCAACCGAGCTCTTCCTTGCACAGTCTGGCAAGGGCGGTGCTGTTGATCGGCTCATGCTCCCACAAAATGGTGCAGAAGCGGTATTCACTTTCAAAAATTTTCACTTGTTCCATCGTAATCCCTCCAAAGAAAAAGTCTAATGGGTTAGACCTTCTACTGAAAGTCTAACCCATTAGACCGATTTTGTCAAGGGGTATTTAGAAATTTTATGCGTCGGTTTCGGATGCTCCCGATGCGGCGGGAGCAAGCAACCGCCCTACGGTGTTGCCGCATCGTCGCCTTTCAGCACATACCAAAGCGAACCCACAAACGCCACCGCGCCCAGCACAAACACACCGACCACAACCGCATCGGGCAACATGCCGACAAGCGGGATCTGCCCGATCACATTGAATGCGATATGGCACGCGACACACGCCCACAGCGAGCGCGTTTTTTCAAGCAGAACGCACAACAGCGCTCCCAGCACAAAGGTGTACAACATCCATACGATCGTGCCGTGAAGCGCCGCAAACAGCGCCGACGACAACACCACGGCAACGATACACGGTATGGCGCTCCTCAAGCGGCGGTAGATCAAGCCGCGAAACACCCATTCCTCTGCAATCGGCGCAATCAGCATCGACGAGAGATACCGCAGCCAAACGGGCGACTGCGTCACAATCTCCACCCGCTCGGTGTAGCTCTCGCTCCACGCTTCGGGAAACGGCACCGTCAGCATCGCCAGCCGCACAAGCAAACACACTCCCAGTCCTGTGCCGACAGCGGCAATCACCTTTCTGACATTCACCGCCCGTAGCCCTGCTGTGTGAAACGGCGACCGCTTCTGAAACAACAACACCGCCGCCGATACCGCCACCGCCGTTATATTGGCACCGATCGTATACGCCGCCGTTGAAACCGGCAGGGTATATGCAAAAGCATAATGGATGCCGAGATAGCCGAAAAATGCCAGCGCGGCGTGAAACAAGGATGTAAATAACCTCATAAAGGAAAACTCCTGTACAAAAACGCGCGGGGCTGCCTTGTTAAAGAAATATACTCAGAGGTTGCGGCAACCGTAGGCTCCCCTTGCATCCTCAAGGGGAGGCAACGCTCTGTTTGCACATCGGCGGTTATCTTCAACCGACGGCATTGGTATATTTTCTTAACAAGACAGCCCCACGATACATTTACTCTCAGTCAAAGAACATGCCGTGCACAGCCGCGACAGCGCGATCCGCTTCCGCTTTTTCGATCAGCACGGACACCTTGATCTCCGAGGTGGAGATCATCTGGATGTTGATGTTGGCATCCATCAGCGCCTCAAACATCTTGGAGGCAACACCCTCGTGGGTCTCCATGCCCGCACCGACGATGGAGATCTTCGCCACATCGGTATCCACGACGACATTCTTGGCGCCGACCTGATCGCAATACTCTTTCAGAGCCGCGACCGCCGCCTCGCCGTCGTCCTCCGCCACGGTGAAGGTGATGTCCTTCGTGCCGTCACGGCCGACCGATTGCAGAATGATATCCACATTCACATGTGCCTTTGCCACACGGGAGAATACCTTGAACGCGATGCCGGGCTCGTCGGGAAGACCGACGATGCTGATACGCGCCACATGTTCGTCCTTTGCCACACTCTTGATCAGCATTTTTTCCATTTTGCAGACCTCCTTCACTTTGGTACCGGGTTTTTGAGTCAGGCTGGAGATGACTTCCAGCTCCACATTATACTTCTTTGCCATTTCGACGGAACGGTTGTTGAGCACCTGTGCGCCGAGCGTTGCGAGCTCGAGCATTTCGTCATAGGTGATCTCGTCGAGTTTGCGTGCATTGGGGATCTTGCGCGGGTCAGCGGTGTAAACACCTTCGACATCCGTGTAAATCTGGCACAGATCCGCGTGCATCGATGCCGCGATCGCCACTGCACTCGTATCCGAGCCGCCGCGACCGAGCGTCGTGATATCGTCATACTTGTTGAGACCCTGGAAGCCCGCAACGATCACGATGCGCTTCTTGTCGATCTCCTTGGCGATACGCTCTGCGTTGACACGCTTGATGCGCGCGGCAGAGTATTTGGAGTTCGTCTGGAAGCCTGCCTGCCAACCGAGCAGGGACACGACAGGATACCCGAGTTTCTCGATCGCCATGGCGAGAAGCGAGATGGAGATCTGCTCACCGGAAGCCAGCAGCATATCCATTTCACGCTTGCTGGCGTTCGGGTTGATCTCTTTGGCTTTTTCGATCAGATCGTCGGTGGTATCACCCTGAGCGGAGACGACTACGACGACATCGTTGCCCTTGGCATAGGTATCGGTCACGATGCGCGCCACATTCATCACACGCTCCGCGTTTGCCACGGAGGAGCCGCCGAATTTCTGCACAACCAACATTGTTGAACCAGTCCTTTCTATATCAGGGTGATGACACCCTCATATTGTCATATTATTCAAATGCGACCGTTGCGCCATGCGCATCGCACGAAAACAGGTGAACCTGCCAGTTTTCGAGCGACAGCGACGATAAGCGCTCTTTCGCTTTGACAACAAATTCTTCTGCGTGGGCATCGTCCACGATGGCAAGGATCGAGGGACCCGCACCGCTGATGCACACGCCGTACGCGCCGAGGTCATAGCTCGTGTAGAAGAGCTGTTCAGCGCCCGCGATCATGGGGAAGCGATACGGCTGATGCAGGCGATCCTGCACACCGAACCGCAGATTTTCCAGACTGCCCGAGAAGAGCGAGGCGGTCATCAGTGCCGCGCGCGACAGGTTATACACGCTGTCCTCGCGGGACACGATCTCGGGAAGCGCCGCACGCGCCACCGATGTCTTCAACTCAAAATCGGGGATAAACACCGCAAAGCGGATGCGCTCCGACACGGGTACCGACACCGAATGCACCTTGCCGCCTTCCATCACCGAGGTGACAAGACCGCCGCACATCGCCGGCGCAACATTATCGGGATGACCTTCCATACTTGCCGCCAGATCGAGCAGATCGGCGCGCGACAAGGGTGAGCCGAGAAGCGTGTTCGCGCCGAGCAATCCTGCCACAAGGCACGCCGACGAGCTACCCAAACCTCTGGTCATCGGGATGTTGTTCTCCTGCAGGATGTGCAGTCCCTTGAACGGGTGTCCGCATCGCTCATACAGTCCCTTTGCCGCCTGATAGATCATATTGGATTCATCCGTAGGGATATCCGAGCCGTCGACCGCTTCAATATGACAGCCGTCCGCTTCTTCCATCCACACGGTATTATAGAGCGTCAACGCCAGTCCCAGTGCGTCAAAACCCGCACCGAGGTTCGCGCTGGACGCGGGAACGGTTACTTTAATCATAATATAGTATATCCTTATTCGGCAATGCGGATACAGCTGACAATCTGTGCGCCGCACAGACCCGAAAGCGTATCGCTGAGTGCTTTCTCATTCATGACAGGGGTGACGAAGCACAACTCATCTGCCGTCGCGGTGTCGATCCACTGCACATCGCCAAACGCCGCCAGCACCGCCGCTTTGACGGTTGCGGGCTGTGCCGCCTTGAGACGCACCATCGCCGCGGTGCTGTCATCGGTGTACGGCAGCACATAATCGGGGGCGCCGCCTTCCCAGAACAGCATCTTGCGCTTTTGCATATGCTTGACTTCGTCGATGACATCCGCAACCACCGCCGATGCTGTCGGGAGCTTGCCCGCGCCGCGACCGTAGAACATCACATCACCCAGCATATTACCGCGCACCATGATGCCGTTGAATACATCGCGCACCTGCGCAAGGAGGTTGTCTTCCTTGACGACCATCGGCGCCACAATGCAGGAAATGTTGTCACCCTGCTTCTTTGCACGACCGATCAGCTTGATCACGCCGCCGATTTTGCCGGCGTTGACCACATCCTCAAGCGAAACGCCGCGGATGCCTTCGGTATGCACCTGATCGGGGAACACATGACGACCGAACGCGAGCGACGCGAGAATACAGATCTTGCGCGCCGCATCGTGACCGTCGATGTCCGCCGACGGCTCACGCTCGGCGTAGCCGAGATCCTGCGCGAGCTTCAGCGCATCGTCAAACGGCATATCCTCGTCGATCATCTTGGTCAGCATAAAGTTCGTGGTGCCGTTGAGAATACCTGCAATTTCGCAGACCTCATTGGCGGCAAGGCACTGATCCAGCGGACGCAAAATCGGGATGCCGCCGCCGACCGATGCCTCAAACAGGAAGTTGAGGTTGTTTGCTTTTGCAATGGCGAGCAGTTCGTCGCCCTTTGCCGCGACCAGCTCCTTGTTGGAGGTCACGACGCTTTTGCCGTTTTCGAGGCACGCCTTGACAAACTCATACGACGGATGCAGACCGCCCATCGTCTCCACGACAATGCGGATGTCGGCATCGTTCAGAATTTCGTTGAAATCTTTTGTGAAACGGTCGGCAAGCGGGCTGTCGGGGAACTCGCGCAGGTCGAGAATACGCTTGACCTCGATGCCGTCGCCGGCTTTTTTTGCGATGCTGTCGGCGTTGGTGAGCAATACCTCGGCAACGCCCGAGCCGACCACACCGTGGCCCATAATCGCAATGGATACCATATCAATACACCTCTTCGTGTTGTTTTGTGAATTACTTGGCGCTTTCGCCGCCGATGCGGGAAATACGCCTGACGCCCGCAATCTGCTTGAGCTGTTGCAGGAACTGCTCGGGCGGCATCTGCAGGCGGTCGGTACGCGCCGAAATGGAAACGGACGCCGCGCCGTCGGCAGGGATGTTCTGGTTGACGGTCAGCACATTGGCACCCGCTTGGGCAAATGCCGTCAGTACCGACGACAGCACGCCCGTGCGGTCGGACAGCACAAAATGCACCGTCAGGATGTGTCCCGCGCCGTCCGCGTCGTAAGGGAACACCATGTTTTTGTATTTGTAAAACGCACTGCGGGACAGTCCCGCCATTCGCGCCGCCTCGGATGCCGAGTCTACCTCGCCCGAAGCGAGCAAAGCCTTGGCGGCAAGCACCTTTTCAAACACATCGGGAAGCACCGACGCATCGACCAAAAGGAGCTTTCCGGGGGTCTTGTTTTCTGCCATAGTTGTCCACCACCCGCGCACGGTTGTATCGTTGTGACATACAATATACCACGGTTTTCCAAGAATTGCAAGCCTTAATTGGGGTTTTGGGGAAAGTTTTTTCATATTATTTGCGTAATATATCGAAGGTCGATATATTACGCAAAACGGCGGGATTGCAGGGGCGGCAATCTGCCGCCGGCGAGCCGAAAACAGAGGGCGTTTTGCTTGAAACGGATTGCCTTGCAAACTGCCCGTGCCGCATCCCTGCACCCACTTGCACATTCCTTATATATATGGTACAATCTAGACGATTTATTTTGAAATGAGGCGATAGTTATGAAACGCTTGTTTACCCTGCTCCTTGCCGCGCTGATGCTGTTTGCGGCGATCCCCGTATCGGCGGCACAGGCACCGCAAACCGTGACTGTGCTGTTCACCCACGACCTGCACTCGCATTTTCTGCCGTCCCGTGACACCGACGGCGGCGAATTCGGCGGTTATGCACGACTGATGACCGTCATTCGCGAGCAAAAAGAAAAACACCCCGACGCAATCCTCGTGGACGGCGGCGATTTCTCGATGGGTTCGCTGTTCCAGACGGCGTTTGCGCAGGGTGCTACCGAGCTTCGCCTGATGGGCGCGATGGGCTACGATGTGACCACCTTCGGCAACCACGAATTCGACTACCTGCCCGAAGGTCTTGCCACGATGCTGAACAACGCTGTAAAAAGCGGCGATCGCCTGCCCGCGATTGTCGACGCCAACTACCTGCCTCCGCAAGAGGGTGAGGAAGGCTATACCGATAAATCCAAGCTGATGCAGGATGCCCTGAACAATTACGGCGTTGCCGATTACATCCTGCTTGAGCGCGGCGGTGTATACTATGCCATTTTCGGCATCGTCGGTGACGACTCCAACGATTGTGCTCCCAACTCCGGTATGGTGTATGCCGATCCGATCACCACTGCGCAGGCAACCGTCGACGCGGCTGTTGCGGATTGCAAGAAGACCTACAACGCCGATCCCGTCGTGATCTGCCTCTCCCACAGCGGCACCGACGGCACCGAGGGCGAGGATGTGGAGCTTGCCAAAGCCGTAACGGGCATCGATCTCATCATCTCAGGTCACACGCATTCGACGCACAACGAACCCATCACCGTGGGCAACACATTTGTTGTGTCGGCAGGTGAATACGGCCGCAACCTCGGCGTTGCCAACCTGTCCATTGCCGCAGACGGCACGGCGACCATGGCAAGCTATGAGCTGATCCCCGTGGATGAAACCGTCAGCGAAGATCCTGCCATTGCACAAAAAGTCGATGTCTTCAAGCGCCATGTCGAGACAGGCTATCTGGATGCCTACGGCTTCGGTTTTGACGAAGTTGTCGTGAATAATCCCTACACCTTTGACACGGTGGACGAAGTGTACGCAACCCAGCACGAATCCACCCTCGGCAACCTGTTTGCCGACGCGTATAAAGTCGCGGTGGAGGAAGCATCGGGCGAGCCTGTTGATGTGGCGCTGACAGCGGCAGGTGTCATCCGTGAGACATTGCCGCTTGGCAATGTCACCACCTCGGATGTGTTCAATGCCGCGTCGCTCGGCGTCGGCACGGAGGGTGAACTCGTTGCCGTGTATATCACCGGTGCGGAGCTGAAAAACGCACTGGAAGTCGATGCGTCGGTGCAACCGATTATGAAAGCGGCGCAACTGTTCTTCTCGGGTGTGGAATATTCGTTCAACACAAACCGTATGATCTTCAACAAGGTCGATTACGCAATGCTTCGCCGCGCGGACGGCACGCTCGAAGCCATTGAAGACGACAAGATGTACCGCATTGTCACGGGTATGTATGCCGGACAGATGCTCGGCTCGGTCAAGGAAAAATCCTTCGGTCTGCTGTCCATCACCCCGAAAGACAAGGACGGCAACCCCATTGCCGCGGATGAACTGGTCAACCATGTCGTGCGCGATGCAAACGGCAATCCCGTCAAGGAATGGTATGCCATCGCCTCGTATCTGCGGAATATGGGCGGCTCCGTAAACGCGCAGTATGAGAAGCCCGACAACCGCAAAGTTGTGTACGCCAGCGTCGCTCCCGCTGATCTTCTGCGAAACGCGAACAAATTTACGGTTATTGTTCTTGTAGTGATTGCAGTCGTCATCGCCGCGATCGTGTGGGTCGTTGTCGCCATCGTGCGCCGCAAGAAGAAGCGCGCAAAATAAGACGAAACGCGTCATACAGACCCTCCCCTGCATCACCGAAAAAAAGGAGTTTTGATGTTATGAAAACGACCAAAATCTGCCCGAAATGCCACAACACGGATATCGTGCGGTTTGACGGCTACACGGGCGCTTACGGTGTCGGCAACAATCTGCCGACAGGGAAATCCATCTTTTCCACTGTGAATGTCAACCGTTATGTCTGCTGCACCTGCGGATTCACCGAAGAATGGATCGACAAAGAGGATCTGGAGAAAGTGAAAACCAGCAAAAAAGCAAAATAACGGCGTGCAACACCCGTAAGGGCGTTTCCGATCCGTCCGCATAGCGGACACCGTTTCTAGTCTCTCTTATCTTTTATCAGACATAAAAAAACACCATCCTCGCGGATGGTGTTTTTTTATTCACTTTATCCTCCAAGGTATGCCTTTTTGACATCCTCGTTATCGGCGAGTTCGTGAGCGTCACCGCTCATACGAACCGCACCGGTTTCCAGCACATACGCACGGTTGGCGATCTCCAGCGCCATCTTCGCGTTCTGTTCGACAAGAAGCACCGTGGTGCCCTGCTTGTTGATCTCGCGGATGATGGCAAAAATCTCCGACACATACAACGGCGACAGACCCATTGACGGTTCGTCCATCAGCATAATGGTCGGCTTGGACATCAGCGCACGACCCATCGCAAGCATCTGCTGTTCACCGCCCGACAGCGTACCGGCAATCTGCTTTTCACGCTCTTTCAGGCGCGGGAAATGCTCATACACGGTTTCGAGCGACTGCGCGATTTCCGCCTTATCCTTGCGGGTGAACGCGCCCATCATGAGGTTTTCCGCCACGGTCAGCTGTTGGAAAATGCGGCGGCCTTCGGGCACATGCGCCATACCCATCGACACGATCTTGTGCGCGGGCGTTTTGGTCAGGTCGGTCTTATCCTCGCCTTCGCCGAACAGGATGCTGCCGCTTTTGGCTTTCAGCAAACCGCTGACGGTATGCAGGATGGTGGTCTTACCTGCGCCGTTAGCGCCGATCAGCGCGATGATCTCGCCCTGATTGACTTCAAAGCTGACATCTTTAAGTGCCTGGATAACACCGTAGTACACGGACAGGTCTTTTACTTCCAATAATGCCATGGTGTTATCCTCCTATATACGCTTTGATGACTTCGGGATCGTTCAGGGCGATCTCGGGCGTACCCTGCGCGAGCACCGTGCCGAAGTTGAGCACCGTGATCTCGTCACACAGTCCCGACACGAATTTCATATCGTGCTCGATGAGCAGGATGGTGACATCGTAGTTGTCGCGGATGTGTCGCACGATCTCCATCAGATCGGCGGTTTCGTTGGGGTTCATACCTGCCGCAGGCTCGTCAAGGCAAAGCAGCTTCGGGTTGGTCGCCAGCGCACGGGCGATCTCGAGCTTACGCTGTTTGCCGTAAGGCAGGTTGCACGACAGGATGTTGCGCTCCTCCTCAAGACCCACAATGCGCAGGATCTCCTTGGCGCGCTCACGCATCGCCTTTTCCACTTTGAAGTGCTTGGGGAAGCGGAACATGCTGGTGAACACACCGCACTTGAACTCGGGTTGATTGTGCAGACCGACCATCACATTGCGGATGACGGTCATATTGTTGAACAAACGGATATTCTGGAAGGTACGGGCGATGCCCTTGTGGTTGATAGTCTCCTGACTTTTGCCCGTGAGGTTTTCGCCGCACAGGAAGAAGCGACCCGTGGTAGGCTTATACACGCCCGTCAGCATATTGAACACGGTCGTCTTGCCCGCACCGTTGGGGCCGACAAGGCCGTAAAGCTGACCTTTTTTAATCTCAAGATCGAGATTCTGTACCGCTTTCAGACCGCCGAAGGAGATACCGAGATTTTCGGTTTTTAAAACGACTTCAGCCATTTATTTCCCCTCCTTATCGGGTTTGTCGGGAGTGAAGGGCGACGACATCTGCAGATCGGTCGACAGCACTTCGTCCATATCGATCTTTGTCGGCACGCGATCCCATTTTGCCTCGTCATCGTTGACGCTGGCAGGATTGGGACGACGGATCTTTTTGAGGAACTTCTGCAGGTTGTACTTCTCGCGGAAGCCCTTGAGCGCGGGCGCGTTATTATAGATGACGACCACGATGGTGATCAGCGCGTAAACCACATTCTGCAGCACCGCAAGATCACCCGTCAGGATGGTCTGCAGCCAGACCTGCGCCCAGGTGATAACCGTTGCGGCAAGGATGGAACCCGTGATATTGCCCATACCGCCGAGCACCACCATCACGAGGATGGAAATGGAGTAGTTGTAGTCGAACACATCGCTCTGCACGGTGGTGTTGGAGTAGCTGTACAGCACACCCGCAATACCCGCAAAGAACGACGACACCGTGAACACGATCAGCTTGTACTTCGTGACATTGATACCCGTCGCTCTGGCGGCAATCTCATTGTCACGGATAGAGGTGATCGCGCGGCCGTGCTTGGAGCGGATCAGGTTCTGGGACACCGCCAGGCACACCAGCACCAGCACAAACGCCACGATGAACAGATAATGCTTGTCAAAGCGCTCGGTGCTGAAACCGAGAGCGCCGCCGAAAGTCTCCTCACTGGAGTTCATAAACAGCGAACGCATGATCTCGCCGAAAGCAAGTGTCACAATCGCCAGATAGTCACCGCGCAGACGCAAAGCAGGCAAACCGATGATGAGACCGAATACCGCCGCCACGGCACCGCCGACAAGCAACGAGATCACAAGCGTCGGCCATGCGCCGAGCGTGGGCTCCAGCATCACAGCGGTTTTACCGCCGAGATAGGCACCTACGCACATAAAGCCTGCGTGACCGAGCGACAGCTCGCCGAGAAAACCGACGACCATCGACAGCGACACCGCCAGCATAATGGCAATGGTGATTTTTTCAAGAAGAACCAGCGTGGAGGAGTTGAGTCCTCCCGCAAAAGACGAAACGGTGAAGAAAATCGCCGCCGCACCAACCAAAATGTAGTTGATGTAATGCTTCCATTTGATTGCTTTTAACTTGCTCATCAGACTTTCTCCCTCCGTTTCTTACCGATCAATCCTGTCGGACGAACAAGAAGGATGATAATGAGAATCAGAAATTCGATCGCATCGGTATAAGGCGCAATCAGCGGGAATTTCTGCGCAACCGCTTCGACAATACCCATCAGCAGACCACCGAGCATCGCGCCGGGGATCGACCCGATACCGCCGATGACCGCCGCCGTGAACGCCTTGATGCCGGGCATGGCACCCAAAGTGGGGTTGACCGAGGGGATCGACATGAGGTAGAAAAGGCTTGCAAAGGCCGCCAAAGCCGAGCCAATGGCAAAGGTGATCATAATAATGCGGTTGACGTTAAGTCGGA
>JAZRTC010000037.1:0-11014 GCA_045651865.1 Acutalibacteraceae bacterium | reverse complement strand
TACAGATCATTGAGGTCGGAGGTCGCAAAGCGGCCGCCGTCGAGCTGCACCATCGGGCGGATGTCCGCCGGAATAACGGGAAGAACATTGAGGATCATCCACTCGGGACGGTTGCCCGACAGACGGAAGGACTCAACAACTTCCAGTCGCTTGACAAGGCGGGTGCGCTTTTGACCCGTTGCCTCTTCGAGTTCCTTTTTCAGGGACTCGGAAAGCTCGTCAAGATCGATCTCAGCAAGCAGCTTCTGGACATACTCGGCACCCATACCGGCATCGAAATCGTCCTCATACTTCTCGCGAAGATCATAATATTCTTTATCCGTAAGGATCTGCTTCTTGTGGATGCCGGGGATACCGCCGTCGTCCACAACGATGTAAGCAGAGAAATACAGCACGCTGTCGAGGTGACGCGGCGAGATATCAAGGAGCAAGCCCATACGGGACGGAATGCCCTTGAAATACCAGATATGCGACACGGGAGCAGCAAGCTCAATGTGTCCCATACGCTCACGGCGCACCTTGGCGCGGGTCACTTCGACGCCGCACTTTTCACAGACCTTATTCTTATGGCGGATACGCTTATACTTTCCGCAATGGCACTCCCAGTCCTTGTTCGGGCCAAAGATGCGCTCACAGAACAGACCGTCAACCTCAGGCTTGAGTGTACGGTAGTTGATCGTCTCGGGCTTTTTGACCTCACCGTGCGACCATTCGTTGCGGATCTGCTCAGGGGAGGCAAGACCGATCTTAATCGAATCAAATACATTGAAATCCATCATGGTGTTTCATCCTCCCTTTCTTAGTCTTCGTCATCGTCGGCAAACAGAGTATCGCCGCCGAAGAAATCGTCTGCGTCAAACGCATCCTCATCTACTTCTTCCACGCCGAAGCCGGTGAGTTCATTCTCGTCGGTCACGGTATGGAACGCCTCGTCATCAGAAGGAGCAAAGCCCATGTCGTCATCCTCGAAGGTCTGGCTGAGGTCGATCTCTTCCTTGTACTTGTTGAGAACCTTGATGTCAAGGCCGAGCGACTGCAGCTCCTTAACAAGCACCTTGAAGGACTCGGGGATGCCCGACTGCGGGACATTGAGACCCTTGACGATGGCTTCGTAGGTCTTGACACGGCCTGCCATATCATCCGACTTGACGGTCAGGATTTCCTGCAGGGTGTATGCCGCGCCGTATGCTTCCAGTGCCCAGACTTCCATTTCGCCGAAACGCTGGCCGCCGAACTGGGCTTTACCACCCAGAGGCTGCTGGGTCACGAGCGAGTACGGACCGGTCGAACGGGCATGGATCTTATCATCAACGAGGTGGTGCAGCTTGAGGAAGTACATATAACCGACGGTGACGGGGTTGTCAAACGGCTCGCCTGTACGGCCATCGTACAGCTGAGTCTTACCGTTACGGTTCTTACCGGCCTGCTCAAGCAGCTCTTGGATATCTTCTTCGTGTGCGCCGTCGAACACAGGGGTCATCACCTTGAAACCGAGTGCCGCCGCGGCATAGCCGAGGTGCACCTCAAGAACCTGACCGATGTTCATACGGGACGGAACGCCGAGGGGGTTGAGCACGATGTCCAGCGGACGGCCATCGGGCAGGAACGGCATATCCTCGCTCGGCAGGATACGGGACACGACACCCTTGTTACCGTGACGGCCCGCCATCTTATCGCCGACGCTGATCTTACGCTTTTGTGCGATGTAGCAGCGCACGACCATGTTGACGCCGGGGCTGAGCTCATCGCAGTTTTCGCGGGTGAACACCTTAACATCCACCACGATGCCGTACTCGCCGTGCGGCACATGGAGAGATGTATCGCGCACCTCGCGCGCTTTTTCGCCGAAGATGGCGCGCAGCAGGCGCTCCTCAGCGGTCAGCTCGGTCTCACCCTTCGGGGTGACCTTACCGACCAGAATATCGCCCGAACGCACCTCAGCGCCGATGCGGATGATGCCGCGCTCATCAAGATCACGCAGGGCATCGTCGCCGACATTGGGGATATCACGGGTGATTTCTTCCGGCCCGAGCTTCGTATCGCGGGACTCGACCTCATACTCCTGGATGTGGATGGAGGTGAAGACATCGTCACGCACAATCTTTTCGTTAATGAGGACAGCATCCTCGTAGTTGTAACCTTCCCAGGTCATAAAGCCGATGAGCACATTCTTACCGAGCGCAATCTCACCGTTGCAGGTTGCAGGGCCGTCGGCGATGACATCGTTGGTCTCCACATGCTGACCCACTTCGACCACGGGGCGCTGGTTGACACAAGTGCCCTGGTTGGAGCGCGAGAACTTGAGGATCTCGTAGGTGTCGATGTTGCCGTTGTCATCGCGGCGCACAAGCACGCGGTCTGCCGACACAGCAGTGACGGTACCTGCCGACTTGGCAAGCACGCAGACACCCGAGTCAACACCGGCTTTGTATTCCATACCGGTACCGACGATGGGCGACTCGGTCTTGAGCAGCGGCACTGCCTGACGCTGCATGTTCGAGCCCATCAGAGCACGGTTGGCGTCATCGTTCTCGAGGAACGGAATCATAGCCGTCGCAACAGACACGACCATCTTCGGGGAAACATCCATATAGTCAATTCTCTCGGGTTCGCACTCGAGGAATTCGCTGCGGAAACGCGCATTGACACGGCTACGGGCAAAGCGGCCGTTCTCGTCGAGCGGCTCATTCGCCTGCGCCACAATGAAATCGTCTTCCATGTCCGCAGACATATAAACAACATCATCGGTGACAACACCGGTCTCTTTGTCCACACGGCGGTACGGCGCTTCGATAAAGCCGTACTGGTTGATGCGGGCAAAGGTTGCCAGATAGGAGATCAGACCGATGTTCGGACCTTCAGGCGTCTCAATCGGGCACATACGACCGTAGTGGCTGTAGTGAACATCGCGGACTTCGAAGCCTGCACGGTCACGGGACAGACCGCCCGGGCCGAGTGCCGACAAACGGCGCTTATGCGTCAGTTCGGCAAGGGGGTTATTCTGATCCATAAACTGCGACAGCGGCGAGGAGCCGAAGAACTCCTTGATCGCGGCACTGACAGGACGGATATTAATGAAGGATTGCGGAGTTGCCGCCTCGGTATTCTGCGCCTGCAGCGTCATACGCTCGCGGATGACGCGCTCCATACGCGTGAAGCCGATACGGAACTGGTTCTGGAGCAATTCGCCGACAGAACGGATGCGGCGGTTGCCCAGGTGGTCGATATCATCGGTCGTGCCGATATCGTAAGCAAGGCAGTTGATATAGTTGATGGACGCAAAGATATCATCAATAATGATGTGGTTCGGGATCAGGTCAGCAAGACGCTCCTTGATCGCCTCACGGATCGCCTCTTCCCCATCGCAGGTGTCGAGGATTTCCTTGAGAACCACATAGCGGACACGCTCGTTGACGCCGAGATCGGTCACATCGAAATCGATGTACTTGGAAATGTCGACCATACCGTTGGTGATGATCTTAACTTCCTTCTGCTCGCCGCCGTGCTCTTCCACCGTTACATACGCAACGGTAACACCGGCATCTTCCATCTCCATTGCGCGGGCGCGGGTGATGACTTCGCCGGGCTCTGCCATCAGCTCACCCGTGTTGGGGTTGACGATGGGACGGCTGAGGGTGCAACCCTGCAGACGGTTGTGCAGACCGAGCTTTTTATTGTATTTATAGCGACCGACGCGCGACAGATCGTAGCGGCGCGGGTCAAAGAACAGGTTGTTGAGGTGCTCTTGCGAGTTCTCGAGCGTGGCAGGCTCGCCGGGACGAAGCTTGCGGTACAGATCGAGAAGTGCCTCTTCCTTGTTCTTGGTGGTATCTTTTTCGATGGTTGCGAGGATGCGGTCGTCCTCACCGAAGAATTCGATGAGCTCCGCGTCCGAGCCGAGACCGAGCGAACGCACAAGCACCGTCACGGGGATCTTGCGGTTCTTGTCGATACGGACATAGAACACATCCGAAGAATCGGTCTCATATTCCAGCCACGCACCACGGTTCGGGATCACCGTCGAGGTGAACAGCTTTTTACCGACCGTGTCGTAGGACATGCCGTAATATACGCCGGGGGAACGCACAAGCTGAGAAACAATCACGCGCTCAGCGCCGTTGATCACAAAGGTGCCGCTTTCGGTCATCAGCGGGAAATCGCCCATGCAGATCTCGGATTCTTTGATCTCGCCGGTCTTTTTATTGAGAAGACGCGCGCGGACATGCAGACGGGTCGCGTAAGTAACATCGCGCTCCTTGCATTGCTCCACATTGTATTTCGGGGTGTCGTCCAGACGGTAGTCGATGAACTCGAGCACCATATCCCCCGTATAGTCGCTGATCGCCGCCATATCGCGGAACACTTCGCGAAGACCCTCGGTCAGGAACCATTTGTACGAATTCTTCTGGATCTCGATGAGGTTGGGCATATCAATGACCTCATTGATCTTGGCGAAGTTCATACGCGTGGTGGTACCGAGCTGTTTCGGTTTGATGTTGACCATAAATGCGCTCACTCCTGTATTTCATATTTCCGATGCCTTGGAGACCCTGCCGTTCACAGGCACACAACAATTTCCTCTTGCTTTTTTTTGCCTTTTGTGCTATACTTTTTACAGGCAAAAAGAGGATATCTCCCCATGGTTGTGCAGTATAGTATAATACACAATTTTTTTACGCTTGTCAATCGTTTTTTTCGATTTGGCAATTTTTTTTTGCATTTTTTTGATTTTGAGGCATATTTTACGAAAAACACCCCAAAACAACGCCGCCGAGGGCTAAAAAGAAACACTCGGCGGCGTTGTTTTGTTTTTGGTATTTGCTTTTGTATATATCCAGCCATAATCGGGTATGCTATCGGCAACACACAGCCTTGTGCAAGGAGGGGTTGCAATGGCGGTAATTGCGATCCGCACCGTGATCATATACGCGGTTCTCATTATGGCGATGCGTGTGATGGGGCGGCGCCAGCTTGGGGAACTGCAACCGATTGAGCTTGTCGTGACCCTGCTGATTTCCGATCTCGCCTCTGTGCCGATGCAGGACAGCTCCATTCCGCTTCTGAGCGGACTGATCCCGATTTTTGTACTGGTCGCGGCCGAGATTCTGCTGTCGGCATGGATGCTCAAAAGCAACAAGTTCGCTTCTCTTGTCAGCGGTACTCCTCTTGTGATCGTCTACGAAGGGAAGATTGATCAGGGTGTGCTGCGCAAGCTCCGTATGTCCGTGGAGGATCTGAGCGAATGCTTGCGTAAGCAAAACATCTTTGATCTGCGGGATGTGCAGGCCGCCATTGCCGAAACCAACGGCACGGTAACCGTCTACCCCACCGCCGCCAAGCGCCCTGTTGCACGGGAGGATCTCGGCGGTGATATCCCCACCGACCACGGTATGCCGCTGGTCGTGGTTGCCGACGGCAAGTTGTGTAAATGGGCTATGACCACCTGCGGGATCACCGAGAAATGGATCGACAGCACCTTGACCCGCGAAGGCTGTCCGCGCGAGCAGGTGATGCTTCTGACTGTCAACCGTGCCAAAGACTATTATCTCATACAAAAGGAGCTGTCCGAATGAAACGGGTCTACATTGCCATCGGACTGCTGGCACTGGTCGTCGCAATGAGTGTCGGTGCATTGCTTTTGCAAAACCGCACAACCGAGCGCCTGATCGACTCCTGCAACGAGCTTATAGAAATCTATCAGCGTGGTGAGGTTGAAGAATGTCGCCGAAAAGCGCAAGAGCTTTCGGAAAATATGGAACAGGAGATGCGGTGGTTCCCGTTTTTCCTTGCCCACGACCGGATGGAAAGCATCTTCCAGCAGGCGGGAGCTCTGCCCTATCTTGTCAGTGACGACGACCCCGCCGATTTCTTCTCGGCACTTGCCGTAATCCGCGTCCAGCTCGGTGTTTTACGAGACAGCGAACTCCCGACTCCCGAAAATATTATGTAAAAAAGAAGACCCCTTGTAACCACTTTCGTGATTACAAGGGGCCGTTTTGCTTACTTTATACCATTATGGTATTTACATAAGACTTACAGTTCATCAATAAGCTCGTTGATGAAGTAGAACATACGGGCCACATCGTACAGCGTGAACTCGCCGTCGTTGTTGACATCCATCTTGTTCAGATCTTCCTCGGTCGGCTCGATGACGCCGTTGAGGATGTAGAACAGGCGAGCCGCATCGTTAAGGTCGGGCTCCTCCTCACCGGTTGCAGGAATGATCACATTCTTGTGGTTGGTGAGCTGAGTCAGAGCCTCATCCTGCCACACCTGCTCGCAGGTCTCGCAGTACCAGTGCTCGATGTTGCCGTTCTCGGTAGCCGTGGGATCCTTCGCTTCCACATGCACGACTTCGCCGCCGAGTGCAGGAACGATGACATTCTTGATGTTGGAGATCTCCGTCAGAGTCTCATTCGTCCAAACACCGCCGCAATCGTAGCACACCCAGTACTCAACATTACCGTTCATATGGCAACCCGCTTCAACAGCATCCATATGCACGAGGTTGGTGTGGGTTGCGCCGATGATGACATTCTTGTGGTTGGTCAGCTGAGTCAGAGCCTCGTCCGCCCAAACCTGCTCGCAGGTCTCGCAGTACCAGTGCTCAACATTACCGTTCTCGTAGCAAGTAGCGTCCTTCGCTTCCACATGCACGACTTCGCCGCCGAGTGCGGGAACGATGACATTCTTGATGTTGGAGATCTCCGTCAGGGCCTCGTTGGTCCAAACAGTCTCACAGTCATAGCACACCCAATACTCAACATTACCGTTCATATGGCAATTAGCCTCGACAGCGTCCATATGCACGAGGTTGGTGTGGGTAGCGCCGATGATGACATTCTTGTGGTTGGTCAGCTGGGTCAGAGCCTCATCCTGCCATACCTGCTCGCAGGTCTCGCAGTACCAGTACTCGATGTTGCCGTTCTCGTAGCAAGTAGCGTCCTTCGCTTCCACATGCACGACTTCGCCGCCGAGTGCAGGAACGATGACATTCTTGATGTTGGAGAGCTGGGTCAGAGCCTCATCAGTCCAGACCTGCTCGCAGTCGTAGCACACCCAGTACTCGACATTGCCGTTCATATGGCAATTACCCTCGACAGCGTCGAAGTGCACAAGGTCGCCTTCGCCCGTTGCGGGAACGATGACATTCTTGATGTTGGAGAGCTGAGTCAGAGCCTCATCGGTCCAGACCTGCTCGCAGTCGTAGCACACCCAGTACTCGACATTGCCGTTCATGTGGCAACCGGCCTCGACAGCGTCGAAGTGCACAAGGTCGCCCTCGCCCGTTGCGGGAACGATGACATTCTTGATGTTGGAGATCATGGTCAGGGCCTCATCGGTCCAGACAGTCTCACAGTCGTAGCACACCCAGTACTCGACATTACCGTTCATGTGGCAACCGGCCTCGACAGCGTCCATGTGGACAAGACCGTCGTGTGCACAGCCCTGCTGAGCAGCTTCGAAGGTCAGCGACCATTCCACAGCGCCCTCGGGAGCAGCCCACGGGCTCATCGCGTCATAGGTGTTGATGATGATCTGAACTTCATCACCCGCTGCAACTTCAACCTCATAGGTATCCATCACGGGGTCGCTGTCAGACCACTGAGCATCGCCGTAAACGCCGGAAGTAAGGTTGTTGATGACATAGAACCAGTTTTCCGAATAAACAGAGAAGGTCAGGGTGCCATCTTGCTCAGCAACATAAATGTTGTTGACTTCCATGCCGTCAGTCACGGTGACATAGTCGCCGCCGACAACAACATAAGCACCGTTCACATTCTCAACAGCAACATCCGAGCCAGACTCGAAGGTGCCGATGTTGCTTGCAGGAGCTTCCTGAAGCGCGAAGTAAATGGTGCGGCCCTCTGTCTCAGAGGTGTTCATAACCGAGAAGATATCCGAGAAGGGATTCATCTCAAAGGATGCATTCGCCGTAGCATCGGGATACACAGACTGACGGCCGTACTGCACGAACCAGCCATCCGCAGCATCCTCAAGATCCTCGTTCGCGCCGTAGGCGGTCACGATGGTGCCGTTGGCATCAGCAGCTTGCACATAAGCCTCTGCGCCGGGCTCAAGGTAAACGATCGCACGACCCCACATACCAAAGTCGAGCTGATAGGGGTTCTCATAGGTGCCGATGACGGGCTCTTGCTCTGCAGCATACAGAACCTTAAGCTCGTTAACCTTCACGCACTTGCCCGTACCGATCGCCCAGATCTTCACCGAGTTGATGGTGACATTGCCGTCAGCATCAATGCTCTCTGCGGGGATGATGTCAGACAGGAGCTGATAGCCCTTGTACTGGCTGGTAGCAAGGTCGGTTGCAGCAGTGGAGGGACCGATGTCCACATACTCGCCGCTGTCGTAGTTGTTGATATCGGACTCACCGAAGAAGATCGCCACGCGGCTGGTCTGATACACGGTGTAATCCGCCGCAATAACAGAATCCGCGGGAACCACGATCGGGGTCTCGAAATCGTAGCATGCTGCCGGCCATGCACCTGCGGTGCTGGAAACGGTCAGCGCGCCTGCGTCGTCATACTCGACAACCGCAGAAGAACCTTGTGCATCGCTGCTGGTCCAATCCTCGGCAAAGCCGCCGATGAGGTTGTACTCCTCAGTCAGGCCGTCGATGCCTGCATAGTTTGCAGTCGTGATATCGACAAGGTTCATATTGTCGGACTGAACAAGCCAGTTGACCGTAATGGTGCCCGCCGCTTTCGCGATCACGCGAACACTCATCAGCGGAACATTTTTGTCCCAGCCGTTCCAGTTGTAACCACCGGACAGATCGAACATCACATCGTTGTAAGTGCCGGGGTTGATACCTGCGGTGCTATCATTGCCTGCGAACGCCCAGGGGTTGTCCGAAGCAAAGCCAACTTTACACCACTTGGTATCGCGCATTTCCACTTCAAACAGCACATCAGAAGTGATCGAAACGCCGATATAGCACTGGTCAGCAATCAGCGCGCCGTTTGTGGTAGCGATTTCAACATAATCGCCTGCCGCCGCAGCGGTAACGGTCAGGACACCGTTTTCCAGAGTGTGCGTTGCGGTGCCGACATCCGTAAATGTATTGCCTTCGTCGAGCAGATTGGTCTCATTCGCCGCAAAAACGGGAACAGCAAACAAACCGCCGATCGAAGTCAACATCACAGCCAGACACAGCACAACGCTGAGAAGAGTTTTCTTCATAGGGGTATTCCTCCTTATAAAATTTTCGTTTTAGGAATATGTGCGATTCCTATACAAATTTTATTATACACGCACTTTTTCAAAAAAGCTAGTCCAAAATCGAAAAATCTTGCATATTTTTACCTATTTGCGTTAAAAAAGACATATCCGCTCAAACAAATGCTTTAAAAGGCAAAATAAACCTATTTGCAGATAGTTGACAAAGGGCGGCGAGGAGTTCATGGGTGCGGATGTCTACGGGTGTGATGTTGGGAAGGTTTGGCAAAGCAAATTCGTGTGATGTTGTTGCAGGTCTAGTGTCAATTTTTGTGTCGGTTTGGGACTGCGAAACTCCCCCAGTCACGGCATTCGCCGTGCCAGCCCCCTCGGCGAGGGGGCCAAGGTTTGTCGTATTTGTTTTCCCGACGGTCATCGCGTCATAGACTGCCGCGTAGAGTTCGCCGACACGGTAGGTTCCCGAATTCTCATCCACAACCTGCGACGGACGATAGGCTTCGCTGTCTTTCGGCATCAATGTGGCAAGGTCTTTGAGCCCCGACAAACTACCGTTGTCCAGAATTGCCGCATCTTTATTCCATTATAAACAATTCGATGTTATCCGTCAATAAAAAGACAAAGCGGGTGCTCATAAGAGCACCCGCTTTTGTTTTGCATGAGATCAAGCAAAATATTTCTAACGCAAATATTTTTCAGTATATTCTGTTTGTTCAAAAACCACTTCTTGATCAGACACTTCCATGATTAGCACAATAGGTGCTGGTGTTTCATCGAGCAATCCATTTGTCTTGACAGAAGGATCATAATAGTGAAACCATAAATCACCCTCTCCCCAACTCAACCCTGTTCTTTTCAATTTTTCGAAATCCAATCCGTTTTCCAAACAATACGCCTTTATTTGCTCCTCGTATTTTTTGTACAAGTCCATTACATAATCACTCCTTGCTTTGAGAAAATACGATATTTTCCCTTTGAGTTATAAATCACAGAATACTCCTGCTTAAAACAAGCCAAAATCCTCTGGTCGCCAAGAGAGGGTTGCAACGAAGAAAACGAATCCCATCCAGGATGCGTATGCCCGCTCCATCTATACCCTTGTTTAGCCATTTCTATTGCGCTATCTTCGGTAATATTAACACTAACTGCATCACCTCTGATTATAAGCGCTTCTCCACCTTTAGTAAACATAGCAAATTCGTCACCCGTTTGTGCGGTTAAAGCCGCCAAATCCTTCATACTTACTGTTGATTTGGGCAATACAATCCTACTGTCATATTCTGGCAATTTATTTAGAATCTTTTTTTGACGAACATTCAGTTCTACACCGAATTGTAAAACAGCATTAGGATATCCTTTGATGTGTTGTCTTCGTTGTATAAATGCCTCTTTGCTTTTAGAGAATAGTTGCTCTTTTGGGTGTGTACCAATCAATTCATCGCCTTCGTCAACCACGGACGCTGTTGATGATTTCGCGGGTAAATTCGGTTTTCTGCCTTCAACAGCGGCGTTGGCGATTTCGTTTAGTCTCGCGAGTTCAGGATCAATCTCGGGAGTGGTTTGAACATTGTTTGCAGATGTTTGTTGCGGAGCAGAAGCAGGTGTTGATGTTGGTGTATTGACCGTGGGCATGTTTGCATCTGGTGACACAACAGACGCGCGGGCAGGTGCTTGAGCGGCGAGCATTTCGTGCGTGCGGATATCCAAATCGGTTATGTTGGATAAATCGGGCAACGAGGCAGAATTGTAGGATGAAGCGGCATCGGATTTTGTATTGGTGGTTTGGATATCCGTTGTCGTTTGAGTCGATACATTT
>JAZRTC010000036.1:0-16860 GCA_045651865.1 Acutalibacteraceae bacterium | reverse complement strand
CCCGCACGCAACCGCGTGCGCGGATTTTTTTGTCCTGCGGTGTCGCTGTGGATTTGCGGCAACTGCAGGACGGCTATTGCCGCGCGCCCTTAAGGATGCGGTTGTCTGCCTCTCGTCCGTCATGGCTACGCCTGTTCATCGCCCTCCCGAGGGAAGTGAAGCGAGAACTGTGTTCGCTCGCGACGCGCAGAGGGCTGCGCGCCCTACGATGCTGCCGTGAGTTTGCGCATCGATGGATGAAACTGCTCTTTTGCAAGGTTATGCGCGCTATATTTTGTGGTCAGAATTTATGCACCACAACATCTATACCAATTTGTGGAATTTGTAAAATAAACGCGCGATTTCACGCAATTCCCTTGTAATTTTTGTGAGGAAATGCTATAATAGAATAACAACTTGGAGAAATTGTGCGAAAGGGTGTTTGGTTTGAAATACACTCGTTTTTGGAAAAGTCTCGCGCTGGCAACGGCGCTTTGTTCTCTGTCGCTGTCGGCGGCGGCATCCCCGCTTGCGGATGTGCAGACGGTCAGCGAAAAAGAGCTGGCAGGCGGCGCGGAGTTGGTGGTAACGGGCGGCATGGTGAATGACCGCCCGCAGGTGATGTACACCATCGAAGCCGACCCGAAAGATTACGAGCTGATGATCGGCGGCCCTGTGCTGAACCGCGAGCTTGTGCAGGATATGACCCCCATTGCCGACCGCGAGGCCGAGGCGGTGGCGGCGGTCAACGGCGACCATTTCTCCTTCAAAACAGGCATCCCGATGGGCATGTCTATCTCCGATGGTGAGATTGTGACAAGCCCCGTTCCCGCGTACAACGCAGACGAGTATTATTTCCATGCGCTCGGCATCACCGCCGACGGCGAGGTGCTGACGGGTGAAAACCCCACGCTGTACATGCAGTATACCATTGGCGATCACACCTGTGCGGTGGATCGCATCAACCGCACGCGCGAAAGCTGGGAAGGCGGGCAGGTCTGCCTGTTCACCCCGCGCTACGGCAAGAGCACCGATACCGATTTTGCAGGTGTGGATGTTGTGCTCCGCGTGGATGAGGGTAAAGTCGGCGTCGGCACGATGAAAGCGACGGTTGTGGAAATTGACGAGGACGGCGATGCGGCAATCGAGGATGGCTATGTGGTGCTGTCGTTCCACCTGCTTCGCTATGACGAGGTCGAAAAGCTCGCCGTCGGCGATGAGCTGGAGTTTTTATTTGGATTTGAGCAGACGGAATGGAACGATGTAACCTTTGCGGTCGGCGGCAATCTGACGGCGGTCGCGGACGGCGAGGTACAGTTGTTCGATTACACCGTCGGCGCCTTTACGGTGGCGGCACCGCGTGCCGCGCTTGGTGTCAAAGCAGACGGTACGATCGTGCTTGCGGCGGTAGACGGCCGTTCGGATGTGGCGGGCGGTATGACCGCCAATGAAATGGCGACCTATCTGGCAGAAGATCTCGGCTGTGAGCACGCGATCCTGCTGGACGGCGGCGGATCGACGGCAATGGCAACGAGAGAGTCTGACGGCACGATGCTGACGGTTAATGTGCCGTCGGAGGAACGCCCTGTCGGCAACGGCGTGTTGCTGGTTCGCAAAGAGGCCGCCGACAACACGATGTGGATCGTGTGCGGCGTTGCAGTTGCGGTGATTCTGGCGGCGGGCGCTGTGGCGGTTGTGCTCCTCCTGCGCAAGAAATAGTAAAATCGCCGAAATATTCGGCGTGCCCGTGCAGATGAGGCAGAGAGTATCTTTCATAAATTTCGTCATATATCACAAAATGGTGAATAGAAATATAGTGATATAAAACAGAACCGTGCGAAAAATTGCAAAAAATTCATTCTTAGAACATATTTGATTAACATATTGAACAAATTTGTGTATTGTACAAAATGGCAAATGCGTATATAGTATACTTATGATAGCGTGTCTAATTATCCCTATTTATAGGGAAAGTGCGTAAATTGCCGAATTTTGTACCCGAAAGGTAGAAAATCTATGGCAAATCGGCTGAATTTTGGCAAGAGGTACGAGGATGACCGCTCGTTTTTTGAGAATCCGCATCGCTTCCGATTTGTGGAACTTTACCAAATCGGCGAATTGAGCTGCGAAGCGGGGTATGAGGTGTCGGCGCATCGGCAGAATGTCTTTGAGATCACCTATGTGGTGTCGGGCAAAGGAACGATTGTGACCGACGGCCGCGCCTTTCAGGTCGAAGAAAACAGCGTGTTTATCAACATCCCCGGACAAACGCACGCCATTCTTGCAGACCGCGGATCACCGCTTCAATATTGCTATCTCGGCTTCGGCTTCCTCGGAAGCTACAAGGTCGACCTTGGATTGGAGAGCTTTTACCGTTCTTGGAACGGCTCGCAAGCGTTTTCGGAAAAGCGGTTGTTGCCGCTGTTCTGGCGCGCGCTGGAGGAATTCCGCCTCGGGCGCGACGGCTACATGACCATGGTTGCCGGCTATGTCGAGCAGATCGTGATGCAGGCGTACCGCTCTTATGAGGAGAAGGCGGGAGTTTGCCCGTTGGCGGTGGAATGCCGCGCGGGAGATGCGTCTTTTGCGGTCAAGCAATATATCGACCGCTATTTCCGCGATGTGGAGGATATCCGTGAACTGGCGGCAGACCTCGGTTACAGCTACACCTACCTTGCCCACATTTTCAAAGAAAAAACGGGCATGACCATCGGCGATTACATTTTCTCGAAAAAGATCGAGGAGGCGAAATGGTTGCTCCGCACGGGGCGCATTTCGGTGTCGCAGATCGCCGCGCGGCTGCAGTATCACTCGGTGCAGTCGTTCTCTAACAGTTTTAAAAAAGCCGTGGGCATGTCGCCGGCGGAATACCGTGCAAAGCAAGCGTCCTGAAACGGACGGCACCATAAATAATGTATAAAGGAGAGATGAAGAATGAAGCGTGTATGGGCGTTGATCATGGTGATGATCCTGATGATGAGCCTTTGCTCCTGTGAAATGGGCGGCACCTCGGTTGAGGCTGACCCCACGGCAGAAGGCTATTTCCACATTCCGCTGACCGGCGAATACGGCGACGGCATTCTTCTTCCCGACTTGAACGATGCGCATGTTACCGTGATGATGAGCATTGATTGGTCTTATCTGGAAAGCGGCAACAACCCCGAAGATCCGTTCGCGCAGTACCACGCAACACTGCTGTGGCGCGAAGCGTACGCATCGCAGGAAGGCGATGTGGAGATCGTCACCATCTCCGAGGAGCAGATGACCGACTATCTCGCGACGCAGACCGCATCGGGTTCCGCTCCCGATATCATCCCTGCCAACAATATGACCTATCCGCAGTGGAACGCATCGGGTCTGACCCAATCGGTTGAAAAATACGCCGATCATCTTCAGCTCAATGCGAAGAACCCCTACAATCCCGAGGAAAATCTCTACAACCTGTCGTTGATGGAGAATCATTATCAGTGGGGCGGCGAATCGCACGGTGCGGTGACGCTTGCAGAACCCGACCGTGTGTATACGATTTACAACAAGACGAAGTTTGAGCAGGCCGGTCAGGCGAACCCGATGGATCTGTGGAAGAAGGGTGAGTGGAACTGGACCAACTTCGTAAAAACCGCCAAGGCGATGACCAACGATTCGGATTTCGGTTTCACGGGCTGGGGTCTGTTCCCCTACAACGCGCCGTATCCGATGGCGAAGCTCGATGAGGAAGGCAAAGTCAGCCTCGCAATCGACGACACCCGCTATATGCGCTACATGACCGAGGTCTACAACCTTTATCAGACCGATAAGGCCGCTCGCTGCGACTGGTCGTTGCAGACCTGGGATAATCTGTTCCCTGCCGGTACCGACGCGATGGTGTTTGCCACCAAAGGTCGCTTCCAGCAGATTGTGAACAAAGCCCGCCGTATGGAGGGTGACGAGTTCGGCATTGCCCCTGTTCCCGTGTTTGATCCCACGGGCGATACGCAGGCGGTTGCCGATGCGGATCTCTGGGCATACTCCATTTCGTCCGCCGCGAAAAACCCCGTCGGCGCGGCGACTTACATCCGTCTTGAGACGCTGGTTTCCCGCAATGTGCAGTCGAAGCTCGCGGGTACGACCTGGTACGATAACAATCTGACCGACGACGAAAAGGCGATGATGGAGCAGACCAAGAACGATCCCGTCTCCATCGACATCATCATCGGCATCGGCGATTGCTATCTCGGCATTGTGGATGCGAACATCGTACCGGCGATGTACTATGTGGCGACGCAGGAATCTGTGCAGGCGATCTTTGATGCACAGCGCAATGCGCTGCAGGCAGAGTTTGACGAGTTCAACCAGATGGTGGAAGACACCGCTGCAGAGCTCGCGGCAAAACAAGAAGCGGCCGCGGAATAAGCGTAATTCCGCGTTTATACACGCAGGATTCCTGTAAAAAGGGGTCCTTTGCGTGCGTTTAACACTGGCTTCTGACGCCGCATTACGGCGTTTGAGCAAATATATTATCAACATTTAAAAGACGATGTCTTTGAATGTAAAAAACACAAAGGAGAGTGACCACCTTGAAAAGAGTACTTAGTGCTGTTTTCGCCCTTGTCATGCTGTTCTCCCTGACGGCATGTAACCAAGGCAGCGGCGGAGCGGATGTCGATCCGACTGCAGAAGGCTACTTCAGCATCCCCGCTACCGGTGAGTACAGTGACGGCATTATGCTTCCCGAGCTGGAAGATGCGCACGTTTCTGTCCTGATGAGCATCGACTGGTCGTATCTGGAGTCCAACAACAATCCGGACGATCCGTTCGCTCAGTACATTGCAACCCTGATGTGGCGTGATGTTTACGCTTCCCAGGAAGGCGATGTTGAGATCATCACGATCTCTGACGAGCAGCAGACCGACTATGTCGCAACGCAGACTGCTTCCGGCACTGCGCCTGACATCATCCCTGCGAACTACGATCTGACCTACCCGAAGTGGAGTGCGGCAGGTCTGACCGCTTCCATCGAGCAATACGCAGGTCACCTGCAGCTCGACGCGAAGAACCCCGCAAACCCTGAGGAAGACCTCTACAACAAAGCGTTGATGGAGAAGTACTTCCAGTGGGGCGGCGAGTCGCACGGCGCGATCACCCTCGCGGATGTCGACCGCAACTACATTGTTTACAACAAGACGAAGTTTGAGCAAGCCGGTCAGGCTACTCCTCTCGATCTGTGGGAGAAGGGCGAATGGACCTGGACCAACTTTGTCAAGACCGCGAAGGCTATGACTTCGGGCGACGATTTCGGCTTCACCGGCTGGGGTCTGTTCCCGTACTTCGCTCCGTACCCGATGGCGGCGCTCGATCAGGAGACCGGTAAGGTCACCCTGGCGATCGACGACACCAAGTACACCCGTTACATGACCGAAGTCTACAACCTCTATCAGACCGATAAGGCTGCTCGCTGCGACTACTCGCTGCAGACCTGGAACAACCTGTTCCCCGCCGGTACCGACGCTATGGTGCAGGCGACTACCGCAGGCTATAAGAGAATTGTTGAGTCCGCTCGCCGTATGGAAGGCGACGAGTTCGGTATCGCTCCCGTGCCGGTGTTTGATCCCACCGGTGAGACCGAGAGCATCGCAACCGCGACTCTGTGGGCTTACTCCATCTCCTCTGCGGCGAAGAACCCGATCGGTGCGGCTACCTACATCCGCCTCGAGACGCTGGTTTCCCGTAATGTGCAGGCTGCCCTTGAAGGCACCACCTGGCTCGACAAGAACCTGACCGAGGCTGAGAAGGCTATGATGGAAGCTGTCGAAGATGATCCCGTGTGTGTCGAAATGATCCGCGGCATCGGCGATTGCTACCTCGGCATTGTTGACGCTTCGATCGTGCCTCCGATGTACTATGCGGCAACGCAGGAGTCCGTCCAGGCAATCTTTGACGCTCAGAAGAACGCTCTGCAAGCAGAGTTCGACGAGTTCAACCAGATGGTTGAGGAAGTTGCTGCCGAAGCAGCCGCTAAGGCTGAGGCAGAGGCTGATGCAGCCGCCTAATTAGGTAAAAACCTAAGCATTACTTTTCATCGCGACACACAGGGGCGCGCAAGCGTCCCTGTGTGTCGGCGGTGAAATCAGAAAGGGTGACAGGATTCATGAAACGAATTCGCCTTTTATCGTGTATCTTGGCGGCGCTGGTTTTGATGAGCGCTGTTCCGATGGCTGGTGCAGCGCAAAACGGCGACGCGGCGGATGCCGCGGTCGAGACGCTCGCAGTGGAGGAAGCGGTGGATGCCGCTCAGGCAGAGAGCGATAGTGCGACGAAGGAAACGACGAGCTCCTACAGCTCGTATCTTTTCAAATACGACGATCCGGGTGCAGATGCTGCTCCGATCGTGTTGGCAAAGGACGCTGTCAAGGCGGACAAGGCCAACTCCTTTGTGATGCCGTTTTCCGTGCAGGAAGAGGGCTTTTATGTGCTGTCTTTCGACTATAAGTACGAAGTCAGCGGCAATAAAAACACCACTTACGATATCCTCATCGACGGCAAGCTGCCCTTTACCGAGGCGGCTTCCATGACGCTGAGCCGTATGTGGACCAATGAAACTGAGATCAAGGAGGATACGAACGGCGACGACATCAACCCCAAGCAGGTTGAGGCGCAGATCTGGCGTTCGTATACCTTATATGATAAAGAGGGCTACTACGATTCTCCGTTGACCTTCTACCTGACCAAGGGTGACCATACACTGACCCTGGCAATGTCGACGGATTATATCTCCCTTCGCAATGTGACCTTGTCCTGCTCCAAGGCGCTCCCCACTTATGAGGAGTTCCTCAAGGAGCACAAAGACGCCAAGGTTTACGACGGCGAGGAGAATGTGGTTGAGCAGGGTGAAGCGGCGCTCTACAAGAGTGAGATGTATCTCATTGCGCAGAACGACATCACCAATCCTCTGACGCAACCTTACAGCGCGGCAAAGATCAAGCTGAATGACTTTGGCGGCGCCAACTGGAAGCTCACGGGCGAAACGGTCGAATGGACTGTGGATGCGCCTGCGGCAGGCTTCTACAAATTCTCGATCCGCTTCCGTCAGAACTTCTATGACGGCGTCAGCGCACACCGCCGCCTGTATGTCAACGGCGTGGTGCCTTACGCAGAAGCGAACAAGCTCGAGTTCCCTTACAGCACCGAATGGCAAACCTTCACCCTGCAGAATGAAGCAGGCGAGGATCTTTACATTTACTTAGAAGAGGGCGAGAACAACATTGCTCTCGAGGTGGTGCTCGGTTCTTCCTCTAAGATTGCCGAGGAGCTTCAGGAGTCCGTTCTGGAGATGAACACCATCTACCGTCAGATCATCATGATCACCGGTAGCTCGCCCGACGATTACCGCGACTACAACATCGACGAGCAGATCCCCACCATCCTGAAGGATCTGAAGAAAGCCAAAGAGCGCTTGGAGAAGATCTCGGAAGAGATCGCTGCTCAGTACGGCGCAAAGAGCTCGCTGATTGCGAAGATCGCGAACATCACCCGTCAGCTCGATCTGATGCTGGAGAAACCCGCACAGATCTCCAAGAGTGACCGTCTGAGCGCGTTTAAGTCGAACATTTCGACCATCGGCTCGTGGATCTCGATGTTCTGCGAGCAGCCGATGGGTATCGACCGTATGGAATTCTACGGCGATAACAGCAAGGCACCCCGTGCAAAGGCAAACTTCGGCGAAAGCTTCAAACACAGCTACGACCGCTTTGTGGCATCCTTCACCGAGGACTATTCCTCGATGGGTCTCTCGGCGGACGGCGCTTCGTCCTCGGTCAATGTCTGGATTCAGGCAGGTCGTGACCAGGCAAATGTCCTCAAGCAGCTGATCACCTCGAGCTTCACTCCGAAGACGGGCATCGGCATTGAGCTGGAGCTCGTTACCGGCGCGATCATCGAAGCAACGCTTGCCGGCAAGGGCCCGGATATTGCACTGTCCCGTGCAAACACCGACCCCGTTAACTTTGCTATGCGTAATGCGCTGTACGATCTGGCTTCCTTTGATGACTATGAGGAAGTCGCCAAGAACTTCGTTGAAGGCGCAATGATCCCGTTTGAGTACAAGGGCGGTGTGTATGCACTTCCCGAGACGATGTCCTATCAGATGATGTTTGTCCGTACGGACATTCTCGCCGACCTTGGTCTGGAGCTTCCCGAAACCTGGGATGAGCTTCTCACCGAAGTGTATCCGATCGTCAGCCGTAACAACATGGAGATCGGCGTCGGCAACATGAACCAGATTGCGGCAATGAACGCGTCCAATGTGTTCACCAACCTGCTGTATCAGATGGGCGGCCAGATCTACAACGATGAGCTGACCGCAACCGCGCTTGACACGCAGGTGGCATATCAGGCATTCGATATGGCTGTTGAGCTGTATGCGGACTATCTCTTCCCGCGTGAGTATGACGCGATGAGCCGTTTCCGTACCGGCGAGATGCCCATTCTCCTTGCCGATTACACGATGTACAATGTGTTCTCGATCTCGATCCCCGAGCTTGACGGCTTGTGGGAGATGTATCCCATCCCCGGTGTCCGTCAGGAAGATGGCTCCATCAACAACGACCAGGCCGCAACCGAGGTTGCATCCGTGATGTTCAACGGCATCGAAGATCCTAAGGCGGGCTGGGAATTCCTGAAATGGTGGGTCGGCGAAGAGACCCAGGCGGAGTTCGGTACCCGCATCGAGGCAATCCTCGGCTCGGGCGGCCGTTACGCCACCGCGAATGTCGCGGCCATGTCCAAGCTGCCCTGGAACGATGCCCAGCTCGACTCGCTCAGCGAGCAGATGGAGAGCCTGGTATTCGTCGAGCAGCTTCCCGGCAGTTACTTCACCTCAAGAGCGATCAACAGTGCGTTTATGACCTCTGTTCTGAACACCGAGAACCCGACCGAGCAGCTCCTGTACTGGAGTGAGCAGATCAATCTCGAACTTACCAGAAAGATTGAGGAATTTGCGGACTAATAATTTGAGAAAAAAGGAGGTCACGGATCATGGGTAAAACGAAAGTTGTGAATACAACGATCAAAAACGAGCACTCGCTCGGCCGCCAGATCTGGAAAAACAATGTTTCCTATCTGATGCTGTTGCCGTTTATGGTGTGCTTCATTACCTTTACCGTGTTGCCGGTCCTTGCCTCGATCGTTCTGAGTTTGACCGACTTCAATATGTTGGAAACTCCGGGGCTTGTCTGGATCGACAACTATGTTCGTTTGCTTCAGGATGATATCTTCCTGATCGGCTTTAAAAACACGATGGTGCTGGCGTTCCTCTGCGGCCCGCTCAGCTACATCTTCTCGTTCTTCATGGCGTGGGTCATCAACGAAATGCCGAAAGGCCTTCGCGTGTTTATGACCATCGTCTTCTATGCACCGTCCGTTTCGGCGAATATCTACTTCATCTGGACTTACCTGTTCTCGGGTGACTCCTACGGTATCGTCAACGCGGCGCTCATGCAGCTCGGCATCCTTCGTGAGCCGGTGCTGTGGCTGACCGACCCGAAGTTCAACCTCACGATCGTTATCGTCGTGCAGTTGTGGCTGTCGCTGGGTGTCAGCTTCCTGTCCTTCATCGCAGGTCTTCAGGGTGTCGACGCCTCGCAGTACGAAGCGGGTGCGATCGACGGCATCAAAAACCGCTTCCAGGAGCTGTGGTACATCACCATCCCCAACATGAAGAGCATGATGCTGTTCGGTGCGGTTATGGCGATTTCCGGTGCGTTCTCCTGCGGTCAGGTCTCGCAGGATCTGACGGGCGGTTATCAATCGGTTAATTACTCGACAATGACCATCCTCAACTACATCACCGACTTCGGTTCGGTGCGTTATGAGATGGGTTACGCGTGCTGCGTCGCCGTTATCCTGTTTGCGTTGATGGTTATTTCGAAGCAATTGATCTTCAAACTGCTGAAATGGTAAGAAAGGGGGAAGAGTACATTGTTTAAGAACAGCAAAAAGAACCAGTTTGCTGCTCCTAAGAAGCAGCAGCGTTCGATCGGCGGTACGATCGGTCTCTTCCTTCTGCTTGCAACGATGGGTACATTCATGGCGTTCCCGCTGGTGTACGCGATTTCTTCGTCGTTCAAGCCGCCTGAGGAATTCTTCCTGTTCCCGCCCCCGATCTTCCCGAACAACCCGACAACAGAGAACTTCACTCAGCTCGGCATGGTTATCTCCAACATGTGGATTTCCTTCGAGCGGTATCTGTTCAACAGCTTGTTCATTTCCATCAGCTCGACCGTCATCTATCTGATGATCGCGATGCTCGCGGCATACCCGCTGGCAAAGCACGAGTTCCCCGGCAAAAAAGCCGCCAACGAGCTGATCACCCTCGCACTTATGTTTACCGCGGCGGTCACCGCGATCCCGCAGTACATCATCCTGTCCTACCTCGGCCTTGTCGATAACCCGCTGGGCGTGCTTCTGCCGTCGCTGGCAAGCACCATGGGCGTCTTCCTCTGCGTGCAGTATATGGAGACCCTCCCGAATGCGGTGCTTGAGTCCGGCCGTATGGACGGTGCAAGCGAATGGAAAATCTGGAGCAGCATCGTGGTTCCCAACCTGAAACCTGCGATGTTCACCATGATGATCTTCCAGTTCCAGGGTGTGTGGAACACCACGGGCGCGAATGTCATTTACAACGAAGCGTGGAAGACTCTTCCCGCAGCAATGGGTCAGGTCGCCACGGCGGGTATTGCCCGTGCAGGCGTCGGCTCCGCGGCATCCGTGATCCTGATGATCCCGCCGATCGCCGTGTTCATTATGTCCCAGAGTAATGTCATGGAAACCATGGCGCACTCGGGTATTAAAGACTAAGGGGGGAGAGCATTATGAAAAAAATCAGAGCAATTCTGGCAATGGTATTTGTGCTCGTTCTGGCGCTCTCCATTCCTGCTACCGCACAGGGCACCGGCAAATCGTATGTGTATAACCATAACGGCGAAGCACAGGAGATTCCCGATCCCTACTCGGTCAAGACCACCATCGGCTATGACCTCGGTATGATTACTCCGGTGGATATGGTCATCCGCAACGAGCAGCTTTTCATCCTTGACACGGGCCACAAGGCGGAGGATATGGACGGTCATACGACCCGCCTGCTTGTCCTCGACAAGGATTACAAGCTCGTCCGCACCGATTATTTCTACAATCTTGACGGCACGCCGTTCTCGTTCAACGAGCCGCGCGGTCTGTGGATTGACGAAGCCGGCAAGATCTATGTGACGGACCGTTCCGCTCACTTCCTGTACATCTTCGACAACAAGGGTGTTGTGGACAATATGCTCCCCAAGCCCGTGTCGCCGATGATCCAGTATGAAAACGACGCGTATCTCCCGACCAAGGTCCTTACCGACCATCTCGGCGTCATTTATGTCCGCGTCGAAAACGATTACCGCGGCTTCCTAATGATGGAACCCGACGGCACCTTCCTCGGCTACTTCGGCTCCAACGAAGTTGTGCGTACAGCGGAAGCGATTATGCTTCAGTTCTGGAAGCGTTTTATGACCCCCGAACAGCTTGATCGTATCCAGCAACTGCTCCCGATGGAGTATTCGAACTTCTGCATTGACAAGGAAGGCTCCTTCATCTACGGCGTGCGCGGCACGACCGAGAACATGACCGAGCTTGTCCGTAAGATCAACTGCAAAGGTAAGAATGTGCTCGATTACAAAGAGACCTTCGGCGATATTTCGCTGACGCAGGTGCGCGGCAAGTATCTCAAGACCAACTTCAATGCGGTCACGGTTGACGACGACGGCTTTATCACTGTGTTTGACTCGACCTGGCAGCGTCTGTTCCAGTACACCCCGGGCGGCAACCTGATGTATGTGTTCGGCGGTACGGGCAGCCAGGAAGGCACCTTCAACCGCGGCGCGGACATCGAAGCGTGGGGCGAACAGATCCTCGTGCTGGATGAGGTGTATGCAACCATCACCGTGATGGTGCCCACCACCTTCGGTCAGAACATCCGCCAAGGCGAGATCTATTACAGCGAAGGTAACTACAAGGCATCTCTCGAGCCCTTCCAGGCAGTCGTCACCGAGTGTATGAACTATGAGTTCGGCTACCAGGGCATCGGTAAAGCACTCTACATGGAGCGCGATTACGAGGGTGCTATGGAAATGTTCTACCTCGCACACGACCAGAAGGATTACTCCATGGCGTGGAAGATGCAGCGCGGTATCGTGATGCGCTCGCTGACCGTGCCGATGCTGATTGCGGTCATCGCGATTGTGCTGATCTGGATCGTTGTCAAGGTCCTCACCGCTAAGGGTATCATCAAAAAGAAGAAGCTCGTTCTGGATGAATCGGGCAAGGGCAAATACATTCTTCACACCATCCTCCACCCGATCGAGGGCTTCGAGGAAATGCGCTACAATAAGAAGTATTCGCTCAGCATTGCGAATGTGTCCATTTTCTTCTTCTTCTTCAGCTCCGTCATTATGGCACTGTACAGCGGCTTTATCTTCAACGGTAAGAGCGCGCAGAACTACAATGTCATCTTCACCATCGCCGGTGTGCTCGGCGGCTTCACGCTGTTCGTGCTCGTCAACTGGCTGATGGCGACATTCCTTGACGGTAAGGGTAATTTCAAGGAAGTGTGGATCTACCTCGGTTATGCCACGATTCCTTACTCGGTCACCTGCTTCCTGTACACGCTGCTTTCCAACTTCCTGACGATGGAAGAATCCACCTTCCTTGCCTACCTGATGATCATTGGTCAGGGCTGGGCGATTGTGATGGTGTTCTTCGCATTGCAGGGTCTGCACATGTACAGCTTCGGACGCAACATCGCCTCGATCCTGATTACGATTTTGGGCATGCTGGTCGTTCTGTTCATTATTTTCCTGATGTTCAACCTGTTCATTCAGTTCTTCTCGTTCGTCGAGAGCATCTACACAGAGCTGATGTACAGAATGGCCGTCGGCTTCTAAAGGAGGGATAACACTTATGAAAAAGCGTATGTTAGCCGTACTGCTCGGTGTTGTCCTTGTGCTGTCGTCCGTGTGCGCGGTGTATGCCGCGCCCGCGGCCGCCACGGAGCCGTACGAGCAGACGATTGTTTCGGGTGAGGGTGACGATCAGGTCACATACACCTTCAAAGGCATGGCATCCAACGACCGCTTTGTTCTGGCGATCGATGAGGCCAGCACCTACATCAGCCTGACCGATAAGACCACCGGTCAGACCTGGTATTCCAATCCGCCCATCGCCGTTTCGACCGACCCCTATCTGGAAGGTATGGCGAAGACGGATATCCGCTCCATTCTCCATGTCAGCTACACCAACGCATCGCTGAAGGTCAAAGAGACCAACAGCTACTCGGGTAGCGTGATGAAGGAAGCCTTCGAGATCAAAGAGGTCAAGGACGGCATCCGTGTGGATTACAACTTCGAAGAGGTCAAAATCACCATCCCCGTGCAGTATACGCTGACCGAGGACGGTATGAAGGCAGAAATCCTGTATTCGGAGATGAAGCAGGACAGCACCAATGTCATCAACACCATCGACTTCCTCACCTACTTCGGTGCGGCAGGCGAAAAGGATGAGGGCTATATGATCGTCCCCGATGGTTCGGGCGCTGTCATCAACTTCAACAACGACAAAAATGTGGACAGCATGATGTACAAAAAGCCGTTCTACGGTGCTGATCAGGCGATCACCACCAATGCGGATGTCGTCAGCTCCCGCAGCGAAACCATCACCCTGCCGGTGTACGGCATGGTGAAAAACGGCTACGGCTTCCTCGCAGAGGTCGTGTCGGGTGCCGAAACGGCATTCCTCGAGGCAGCGACCTCGGGCAACCGTCTGATCGGTGCTTACAATGTGATTTACACCAGCGCGGATCATCGTATCACCTACGAACTGCCCCTGATGGGCCAGATCAGCAGTGAGACTTCCAATGCGCGCTACAATGCCGAGGATGCGGTGTCGCTTGATTCCTATGCGGTGCAGTTCCATTTCTCGGAGAACAATCAGTCGAGCTATGCTACCCTTGCTTCCAAGTACCGCGAGATCCTCACCGAGCGCGGCTGGCTGAAGAAGGGCGAGATCACCAACAAGTTCTATGCCGAGCTGTATGGCGCGGTCAGCAAGAAAAAGTCGTTCGTCGGTATTCTCTACAATGCCCGCGAGACGCTGACCTCCTTCGAGCAGGCACAGGCAATCCTGCAGGATCTGCAGGACGGCGGCGTCTCGGAGATCGGTGTGCAGTATGTCAACTTCTCGGATGACTTCTTCAACAACGATATCGAGATCAAGCTGAATCCCTCGGGTTCGCTCGGTGGCAAAAAGGGTATGAACAGCCTGCTGACCTTTGCGAGTGAGAAGAAGATCGACATCGCTTCGGCGGCGGACTTCTTCACCATCAAGAGCGGCGGCAACGGCTACAATATGTTCTGGGATGTCGCAGACGCGATCAACATCTCGCCCATCGAGGTGTTCCCTGTGTCGCTCAACGGCAACACCTTCGACACCAGCAAACGCCCCTACAAGCTGATCGATCCCACCAAGTACGAAAACGGCATCACCTCGCTCAAAGAGGCGATGAACAAGTACGGCTACACCTCGTTCTATTTCGATGACGAGGCCGTTCAGTTGTATTCCGATCTGACTCCCGGCGGTCTTCAGGCAGAGCGTACCTCTGCTGAGCAAGCCAAGCAGTTTGCGGCGCTTGCCGAGGCCGGTGCGAAGATCACCATGAGCAACCCCAATGCGTATCTGTTTGCCGTGGCTGACGAGCTTGTCAACATTCCCGTCTGCAGCAGCAAAGAGATCCTGTTCGACGGCGACATCCCGTTCCTGCAGATTGTTCTGCGCGGCGTGATGAACTTCGGCGGTGAGAGCATGAACATCACGGATGTGTCCGATGAAGCGTTCCTGCGTCACCTCGAGTACGGCACGAACATTCGCTATGCGCTGATCAATGCGACCAGCGAGGCGCTGCTCAATACCGACCACACCTTCCTGTACTCCGCGACCTATGACAACTTCAAGGATCAGATCAAGGAGCGTTATCAGGTGATCAAGGCGTACGGCGAGGCAGTGGGCGACGCTACCATCACGGCGCACAGCCGCGAGAACGGTGTTGCCACCACGACCTACTCCAACGGTGTCAAGGTCATCATCAACTACAACGACGCAGCTGTGACGGTCAACGGTACAACGGTTGACGGCATGAGCTACGCGATTGTCTGAAAGGAGGAGACGGTATTATGGCAAAAGTAAACACAGCAACCGCTTCTCCGAAGGTAAAGAAACAGCGCGTGCCGATGTCGCTTGAGCGCAAGACCCGCGTGGCAGGTTATTACTTCCTGTTGCCGTGGATCATCGGTGTCGTCAGCTTCTTTATCATTCCCTTCGTGTCGTCGATCTGGTACTCCTTCAGCCGCATCTCTCTGCAAGATGGTCTGAATGTCACCTTCATCGGCATCGAAAACTACAAGTACATCTTTATGACGGATCCGATGTTCCTGCAGAACCTCACATCCTCGCTGACTTCTCTGCTTGTGGATGTGCCGATCATCACGATCTTTGCGTTCTTCGTGGCATTGATCCTCAATGAGAAGTTCGCCGGCAGACTGTTTGCCCGTGCGCTGTTCTTCCTGCCCGTGATCGTGGCTTCTTCGATGATCCTCAAGATCATCAACGAAGACCTCTTCGTGTCAAACGGCATGGGCGGCGGCTCCACGGCCATCTTCCAGACCGGTTCCATCAACGATTTTCTGTTCCAGCTTGGCTTGCCTGCCAATCTGGTGTCGACCTTCTCGACCGTGACCTCGCAGGTCTTCGACTTGTCGTGGAAAGCGGGCTTGCAGATCCTCCTGTTCCTCAGCGCCCTGCAGGGTGTGCCTTCCTCGTACTACGAGGTGTGCGCCATTGAGGGTGCGAACGGCTGGGATGCGTTCTGGAAGGTCACTGTGCCTTGCGTGTCTCCGACCATCTTCATCGTCGTGCTGTACACGGTTATCGACAGCTTTACCGATATGACCAACCCTGTTATGGCGAGCATCATCGAATACTCGCAGCAGATGAAGTACGGCTACGCTTCCGCAGAAGCGATCGTCTACTTCGTCATCATCGGTTCGATTCTTGGCTTGCTGACGGCCATCTTCGGTAAGCATGTGTTCCATAACGGTTAAGAAAGGGGAGAGGATACATGAGTAACAATGCAAACGCGGGCTTCGGCAACGAGTCCCGCCTCAAATCCGCCTCCTATCAGATCAAGAGGCACGCCCCCGGCATCCTGTACGGCATCTTCCGTTATGCGTTCATCATCGGTATGGCGTATGTTCTGCTGTACCCCGTGCTCATCATGCTCACCCGTGCAATCCGTCCCGCGGCGGATATGTCCAACCCCAGTGTTGTGTGGATCCCCAGCGGTATCACATGGGAGAACATGCAGATGGCATGGCAAATGCTCGATTATCCCACGACCGTGCTGTTCACCAGCCGTGTCGTGATGATCAGCACGATTCTGTCGCTGGTCTCCTGCTCGATGGCGGGTTACGCGCTGGCGCGTTACCGCATGAAGTTCGGCCCGCTTTGCATGGGTCTGGCGATCCTGACGATCGTTGTCCCGATGCAGACCTACATCATCCCGTTGTTCTCCTCGATGCGCTACTTCTCGCCGTTTAGTATCATGAATGTGGTCTCGTCGGTGTCGGGTATCCCGCTGAAGGAACTCGCGCTCAACCTCACCAACACTGAGTGGAGCTACTATGTGACGGCGGCGCTCGGTTCGGGCCTGCGTTCGGGTCTGTTCATCATCGTGTTTATGAACTTCTTTAAGGGTATGCCCAAAGAGCTTGAAGACGCGGCACGCGTCGACGGTTGCTCTGAGAAGTCGGAGGCCAAGCGGTC
>JAZRTC010000035.1:0-3995 GCA_045651865.1 Acutalibacteraceae bacterium | reverse complement strand
ATTGACAAAATTGTGTTATACTGTCCGCATATACCGAAAAAAAGAGAGGGAACAAGAATGGATCAGAAAAAAATTGACCGTATCAACGAATTGGCGCGAAAAGCAAAGGCAGAAGGACTCACAGACGAGGAGCTTGCCGAGCGTCAGGCGCTTCGCGAGGAATACATCGCCGCTTATCGCGCGTCGCTTCGCAGTCAGCTTGACAACATCGTGGTGCAAACGCCCGATGGCGAAAAAACACCGCTCAAAAAGAAAAATACATCCGACATGCTTTCTTGAAAGTAAAGATCGGGAAATTTTTTTGACAATTTAACGTGAAAAAGCGATAAATCGATTGACAAATTTCAACGACGAGAGTAAAATGGGAATAAGTATTTTTTCGAGACGGTTTGTCTTGATGATATAGTATTGGAGGAAATAACAATGGCAAGAGTGTACAATTTTTCCGCTGGTCCCTCGATGCTGCCCGAAAGCGTATTGGCAAAGGCAGCGGCTGAGATGCTTGATTATGAAGGTTGCGGTCAGTCCGTAATGGAAATGTCTCACCGCTCCAAGGTGTACGAAGGCATCATCAACGGCGCCGAGGCTCTTCTGCGCGAAGTGATGAATATTCCCGACAACTACAAGGTGCTGTTCCTGCAGGGCGGCGCGTCCTCGCAGTTCACCATGCTCCCGATGAACCTGATGACCGGTTCGGGCAAGGCGGATTTCGTCGTGACGGGTCAGTGGGCGAACAAAGCGTATCAGGAAGCGGCGCGCTACGGTCAGGCGAATGTCGTTGCCAGCTCCAAGGATAAGACCTTCTCCTATATCCCGAAGCTCGATCCCGCTACCTTCACGAAGGATGCGGATTACTTCCACATTTGCATGAACAACACCATCTACGGTACGGTGTATCATGAACTGCCCGATACCGGCAATGTGCCGCTGGTCGCGGATATCAGCTCGTGCATCCTGTCTGCTCCCATTGATGTGTCCAAGTTCGGTGTGCTGTATGCGGGCGCACAGAAGAATATGGCTCCTGCGGGTCTGACCATTGTCATCATCCGTGAGGATCTCATCGGCAAGGCGATGGATATCACCCCGACGATGTTCAACTATCAGATCCACGCCGACAACGGCTCGATGTACAACACGCCGCCTTGCTACACCATCTATATGGCGAAGCTGGTGCTTGAGTGGGTCAAGAACGAAATCGGCGGCCTCGACAAGATGCTCGTCCGCAATCAGAAGAAGGCAGACCTGCTGTACAACTACCTCGACAGCTCCGCGCTGTTCAAGGGTACGGTTGTTCCTGAGGACCGTTCGCTGATGAATGTGCCGTTTATCACGGGCAACGACGAGCTGGACGCGAAGTTTGTCAAGGAAGCAACTGCCGCAGGCTTTGTCAACCTGAAGGGTCACCGTTCGGTCGGCGGTATGCGCGCATCTATCTACAACGCGATGCCGTACGAGGGTGTCGAGAAGCTCGTCGCCTTTATGAAGGAGTTTGAGGCGAACAACGCCTGAGACTTTTAGGAGGAAATTACAATGAATATTTTGACTTTGAATAAAATTGCCGCATGCGGTACTGACCGCCTCGGTGCCGGTTACAATGTCGGCGAAGCGGTGGAAAATCCCGACGGCATCATGGTGCGCTCGGCATCCATGCATCATATGGAAATGCCTGCATCCCTGCTCGCAATTGCGCGTGCGGGTGCCGGCACCAACAACATTCCCTGCGACAAGTGCGCAGAGGAAGGCATCGTGGTGTTCAATACACCCGGCGCCAATGCAAATGCTGTTAAGGAGCTTGTGATTGCGGGTCTGTTCCTCGCATCCCGTAAGGTCGTGCCCGCCATTGAGTGGGCAAAGACCCTCAAGGGCGAGGGCGATGCCGTCGGCAAGCTCGTCGAAAAAGGCAAGGGCGCTTATGCAGGCCCCGAAATCATGGGCAAGACCCTCGGTGTCGTGGGCCTTGGTGCGATCGGTCGTCTGGTTGCCAATGCCGCGCAAGCGCTCGGCATGACCGTGTACGGCTACGATCCGTTTATTTCGGTCGATGCGGCCTGGGGTCTGTCGAGCTCCATCATCCACGCATCGTCGCTGGAGGAAGTGTATGCCAACAGCGATTATATCACGATCCATGTGCCGCTGACCCCCGATACCAAGGGCTCGATCAACGCGGCGGCATTTGCGCAGATGAAGGACGGTGTTCGCGTGCTGAACTTCTCGCGTGCGGCGCTGGTGGACAGCGACGATATGCTGGCGGCTCTTGCAAGCGGCAAGGTCGCGTCCTATGTCGTGGACTTTCCGACCGATGAAATGATCGGTGTCGAGAATGTTGTGGCGATCCCGCACCTTGGTGCTTCCACTCCCGAGAGTGAAGACAACTGCGCGGTGATGGCGGCAGACGAACTCAAGAACTATCTGGAGAACGGCAACATCGTCAATTCTGTCAACTACCCGACGCTGGTGGCACCTCGCACGGGTGATACCCGCGTGTGCGTGTTGCATAAGAACATCCCCAATGTGCTGACGGCGATCTCCGCGGCAGTTTCCGCGCAGGGTCTCAACATCGAAGGTATGAACAACGCATCCAAGAAGGATTTTGCCTACACCATTATGGATGTGACGGGCGATGTGTCCGACGAGAGCCTTGAAAAGATCAAGGCAGTCGAGGGCGTCATCCGCGTGCGCAAGATCTGAGTGCAGTGAATTTTGAAAACCTCTTGTCTCTCTTATCAGGGAGGCAAGAGGTTTTTCGTCGGTAATACATTGAGCATCACCGTAGGGCAGGGGAAGGCGTCTCACACCCTACGACGATGCAATCCAACAGTTAGGAAGTATCACTATGCAACATTCCCTTTCCCGCCGCGCACGGTTTGCGGCGGGGTTTCGGTGCGGTGCACCGATCATGCTCGGTTATGCGCCCGTTGCCTTCGCATTTGCGGTGGGCGCGGTCGGAAGCGGTCTGCCGTGGTGGATCGTGGTGCTGATCTCGCTGACCAATTTCACTTCGGCGGGGCAGAAGGCGGGTGCGGATCTGATGATTTCGTCCGCACCGCTGACGGAGATCGGCGCGGCGGTGTTTGTCATCAACATCCGCTACATCTTAATGTCGCTGTCACTGACACAGCGCATGCTCAATATGCCGCTTGCCAAAAAGTTGACACTTGCCAACGGCGTGACCGATGAGATCTATTTCCTGTCAATGAAACAGGATGCGCTGTCGGGCTGGTTCTTTGCAGGACTGTCGGCAGGGCCATACATCGGCTGGGTCGGCGGCACGCTTCTCGGTGCGTTGGCAGGAGCCGTGTTGCCCGCGGCGCTGTCGTCGGCACTTGGTATCGCATTGTTTGCCATGTTCATTGCCATCATCATCCCCGAGATCAAAAAATCCCGTGCCGTGACGGTTGTATGTCTGCTGGCGGCGGGACTGTCGGCGTTGCTGTATTATGTGCCGGTGTTGAATGTCATCCCGTCGGGTTGGGCGTTGATCCTTGCCGCGGTTGTGGCGGCGGCAGTCGGTGCATGGCTGTTCCCGCTGGACAAGGAGGTGGCGGCATGAGTGATACCATATACTATCTCCTTGCTGTGTTGGTGATGGCGGTGGCGACCTATATCCCGCGTGCGTTGCCGTTTGCGCTGTTTCGCAAACCTGTGAAAAGCCGCTTTATTCAGTCGTTTCTGGAGTATATGCCCGTCGCGGTGCTTGCTGCGATGACCTTTCCCGCCATTTTTGATTCTACCGCGTCGGTTTGGTCGGCGGTCGTCGGTATGGTCGTGGCACTCGTGTTTTCGTATGCCAATTTCTCACTTCTGCCCGTGGCACTCTTGTCCTCCGCCGCGGTGTTTATCACCGAATGGCTGATGAGGGTGATGTGAATGAGTTTGGTGGACGCGGTCGCACCCTTGCTTGCCTCCCCTTGAAGCAAGGGGAGGTGTCCGCGGAGCGGACGGAGGGGATTTTATAAAGGCAATTCCTCCCGTGTGAATATGCAAATCAAAAAACC
>JAZRTC010000034.1:0-8037 GCA_045651865.1 Acutalibacteraceae bacterium | reverse complement strand
AGTTCCTTTACGTAGTTCGGCACAAAGCCGACATGACCGTCCCAGCCCTCCTGCGGGTTATCGATGGTCAGATGTACGTTGACGCCGGCATCGTTTGCCCACTCATTGATGATCTCCTGATAGTCAAGCAGATCGTCTTTGGTACGTGAGCCGTAGACGATGTCGATATCTCCGTAGCGGTCACGGTAGTGACGGCAATAGTTGATCACGGAACGAAGCGGTGCAAGACCGACACCGCCTGCGATAAACAGCATATTCTTGCCTGCAAACTCATCATCCACGGGAAACGGTCTGCCGTAGGGACCGCGGATGGTGATCTGCTGACCGACCTCCGCCTGATGAAGCCAATCGGTAACACAGCCGCATTTTTTGATGGAAAATTCCATATACTCTTCGTTTGTCGGCGAGGAGGTGATGGAGAACATCGCCTCACCCACACCGGGGATGGAGAGCATCGCACATTGACCCGGACGATGGTCAAACGCTTTCTTGCCGTCGGGGGTGACGACGCGGAAGGTTTTGATATCGGGGGTATCGATGCGCACATCGGTGATGACACCGATTTGCGGGATCAAAGTATCGACAGTATTCATTTGTCTTCCCCTCCGATCGTTTTCATCACTTTGACAATGTTCATCGAGATCGGGCATTTGGCAAGGCATCTGCCGCAGCCGACACAGCTGAACATACCGTCGTTATTTTCGGGATAATACACCAGCTTGTGCATAAAGCGCTGACGGAAGCGCTCCTTTTGCGTCAGGCGGTTGTTGCCGTGCGCCATTCTGGTGAATTCCGAGTACATGCAGGAATCCCAGCAGCGATAACGGACAACGCCGTTACCCGTGTTGAATTCCTTGATATCGTAGCACTGGCAGGTCGGGCACACAAAGGTGCAGGTGCCGCAAGCAAGGCAGCTCTCCGACAGCTCGCTCCACGCGGGATGATCGAAGAATTCCTTTGTTTTGCCGCCGCCGAACGCGTCGGTTTTCAGACCCGCGAGGGGCAGTTTCGCAAGGATTGCCTTGGTCTTGTCCTGCTGTGCCTTGACCGCGTCATCCGAAGCCTCTTCGGTGAGAGCTTCGATGTCTTTGAGAAGCGCCGCACCCTTGTCGGTGTTCGCCTCAAAGTAGACAGCGTCCTCGGTTTTCCACGCGGTCACATCGCCTGCGGGCGCGGTGGCATCAATGCCGAAAGTGCCGCAGAAGCAGGTTTCCGACGGACGCGAGCAAGCCATCGACACGATGACGCCGTGCTCGCGGCGGGAGGCATAAAAGCTGTCGACAGGCTCCGAAAGGAACACGCGGTCGAGGACATCAAAGCTCTTGACATCGCACGCACGCACGCCGAAGATCACAAAATCCTCATGTTCCTTGCGGATGTCGATAATTTCGATAGTTTTGCCTTCGGTCTTGAACGCCATCAGGTCTTCCGTCTGGGGGAAGAAGAAATCCTTGGGGCTGCGCACGGTGTTAAGCTGTTCGCTCCATTTGACACCGTCCGCCCACTTGGTATAGACCGCGTTGCCGTCACTGCCGTCAACGGGCAGATACAGCGTTTTGGAGGAGGCGATGGCGGCGAACACATCGTTCATTGCCGATAAAGCACATTTACGCATCGGAATCCCTCCTTGTGAGAACATCCACAGCTTCCATATCGTCGAGCGTGTAATCGACCAGCGGTGCACGCGAGCCGACTTCCGCACCCGCCTGATACTCACCGTAGCACTCGTTCATATCCTTGATGAACTTGCGGTTGAGCAGGTGAAGCGGGATATTCTCGGGGCACACGCGCGAGCATTCGCCGCAGTCGGTGCAACGGCCCGCCACATGGAAGGCACGGATGATATGGAACATTTTTTCTTCAAACTCATTGGCGGGTGCTTTGTTTTCCACACCCGAAGCCGGGTTGTCAAACACGCACTTTTCGCAGGTGCACGCCGGGCACACATTGCGGCACGCGTTGCAACGCACACAGCGCGACAGCTCATTCTGCCAGAAGGCAAAGCGCTCGTCGGGAGTCATCGCCTCAAGACGCGCCACTTCATCAAAGCGGTTGGAATCGAGAACCTCTCCCTCATCGCCGAGAAGCTCGTCATACGCGACATGCTTTTTGCTCTTGCAGTTCAGGCAACGCTCTTCGAGCACATCGGCAAGGTTGATCGCCACGGGTGCGTCGCTGTACAGCGTCGTCACCTGGATCGTCTCGCCGCAGTCAACGGAAAGAATGCCGTCGCCGCTGATTGCCTTCACCTTATCGATGTCCGCCATGCCTGCGCAGGGAATGCCGACGGCATACACCTTTTCGCGGTCAAAGCGATGCTCGGTGAGGAGCTGGTTGAAGCTGTAAGTATCGCAAGGCTTGAGGAACACAAGCACCTTGCCCTCGAGCTTCTTCGTTGCTTTAAGCAGATATTTCGAGAAGTTTGCGCCGCAGAAATCGTTGAAAACAAAGCCGTTTTTCAGTTCATCTTCGCTTTCAAACACCGCAGGCGTCAGGTCATAGTCAAACTCACCTTTTTTCCAGCCGAGGACCGCGCAAACGGTACCGTCCGCGAGAAGAGCGGCGGCTCTGTCGATGAGTTGCATTTGAGTTACTTTTTGCATCGCAGATCCTCCAATCTCTTGTTCGGGCCAAGGGCGGTGACTTTTTCAACAAAATCGTTCATCGTAGCAGAGAACTTCGCGCCCTCTGCGGCGGACACCCATTCCACACGGGTGCGCTCGCGCTCGATGCCGAGGTAATCGAGCATCGAGAACAGCATCGCCATACGGCGGCGGGTGTAATAGTTACCCGAGGTGTAGTGGCAGTCGCCGGGGTGGCAACCGCACAGGATCACGCCGTCCGCACCGCGCTGGAACGCGCGCAGGATGAACATCGGGTTGACGCGGCAGGAGCAAGGCACGCGGATGATCTTCACTTCCGCGGGGTAGTTCAGGCGGTTGTTACCCGCAAGGTCTGCGCCTGCATAGGAGCACCAGTTGCAGCAGAAGGCCACGATAACGGGCTTAAACTCGTTGTTTACTTGCATATCGCATCCACCTCCGCCATAATCTGATTGTTCTTAAAGCCGTTGAGGTCCATCGCACCCGACGGGCACGCAACCGTACAGCAACCGCAACCCTGACACACAGCGGGATTGACCTTCGCCACGCGGCGGATCGCCGTCGTACGGTCGGGCATGCGGAATTCTTTGTCTTCGTAAGTGATCGCGCCGTAGGGGCACACATTCGCACAGGACGAACAACCGTTGCACATCAGCTCATTGGAGCTTGCCACGCAGGGGTTACCCATCAGCTTATCCTTTGCAAGCAGGCCGATGACCTTCGATGCCGCCGCGCCCGCCTGCGAAACCGTTTCGGGGATATCCTTCGGGCCCTGGCAAGCACCCGACAGGAACACACCTGCCGTCGGGCTTTCCACGGGACGGAGCTTCGGATGCGCTTCGGTGAAGAAGTCATTGGTGTCCATGGAAGCGGTCAGCATCGTCGCCAGAGGACGCGCGGACTTATCGGGCTCGATCGCCGCAGCAAGAACCACGAGATCGGCGTCAATGTGAAGCTGCTTGTTGTCGAGCAGGTCGGACGCCTGCACCTTCAGCACGCCGTTTTCGGGCGTAACCTTGCCGACCATACCCTTGATGTAATGCACGCCGTATTCCTCGACAGCGCGGCGGTAGAACTCATCAAAGTTCTTACCGGGTGTACGCACATCAATGTAGAACACATAGACATCGGTATCCGGATACTTATCGCGGACGAGCATCGCGTGCTTTGCCGTATACATACAGCAGATCTTAGAGCAATATTCCTTGCCCTTTTCCGCACATGCCGCGCAACGCGAGCCGACGCACTGCACAAACACGATGGTGTGCGGGTGCTTGCCGTCGGACGGACGGAGCAGCTTACCCGCCGTCGGGCCTGCGGCGTTCGTGAGACGCTCGAACTCAAGCGAGGTGATGACATCCTTCGATTGATTGTAAGCAAATTCATCAAACTTGTCCATCGAGATGGGGTTGAAGCCCGTGGCAACGACGATCGCGCCGTATTTCTCCTCGATGTACTCATCCTTCTGGGTGTAGTCGATGGCACCCGCGGCGCACACGCGTGCGCACAGACCGCACTTGCCGTTTTTGAGCATGTTGCAGTGGTTGGGGTCGATGGTGGCGACCTTCGGCACTGCCTGCGCAAACGGAATGTAGATTGCGGGACGGTTATCCATACCGAGGTTGAACTCGTTGGGAACCTTCTTCATCGGGCACTTGTCGACGCAAGCGCCGCAACCCGTACAGATATCTTCCTTGACAAAGCGCGCATTCTTCTTGATGGTAACATCGAAGTTGCCGACGAAGCCTTTGACCTCGGATACTTCGCTGTAAGAGAAGATGCGGATGTTTTCGTGCTGAGCGACATCCACCATTTTCGGGGTGAGGATACATGCCGCGCAGTCCAGCGTCGGGAAGGTTTTATCCAGCTGTGCCATCTTGCCGCCGATGGTGGGCTTCTTCTCGACGATGTCGACCTTGAAGCCTGCATCCGCGATATCGAGCGCCGTCTGGATACCCGCGATACCGCCGCCGATGACAAGCGCACGCTTGGTCACGGGCGACTCACCGGGAGTCAGCGGTGCATTGAGATGCACCTTGGCAACAGCAGCTCTGGCGAGAACGATTGCCTTTTCCGTGCCGGTGGGCATATCCTTATGCACCCACGAGCACTGCTCGCGGATGTTGGCGATCTCCACCATATAGGGGTTGATGCCTGCCGCCTGTGCCGTCTTGCGGAAGGTGGCCTCGTGCATACGCGGCGAGCAGGAGCACACGACGATACCCGTCAGGTTGTGCTCGGCAACGGCCGCTTTGATCATATCTTGTCCCGCCTGGGAACACATATATTGGTAGTCGGTGGAAAAGACAACGCCCGGCTCATGTTGCAGAGCTTCGGCAACGGCTTTTACATCGACGGTGCCGGCAATGTTACTGCCGCACCAACATACAAATACACCGATTCTTTGCATTGTGCTTTTCCTCCTTTACTTCGCGTATTTTCTGAATGCGCTGACGAGCAGCTGTTGCGGGGTGTCGTCATCCAACTGTGCCGGCACAGCCTCCGCCTTGAGGCGGTTGGCGCCCTTTTCGCGGATGGCGGTCAGACGCACCGCTTCGATGAGCTTGGCAGGCTCCACACCGCGCGGGCAACGCTCGATGCACGCCATGCAGGTCAGGCACATATACAGCGACTCGGACTTCAGCAGAGGCTCGATGTCGCCGCTTTCCACCATCGACACAAACTGATGCGGGTGGTATTCCATTTCGTCATATGCAGGGCAGGTCGCCGAGCATTTGCCGCACTTCATACATTTGCGCGGGTTGACGCCGCTCATGCGGGTGAGTTCTTCACGAATCCATGTCTTATTCATTCGTGTCACCCTCCTTTACGCCGAGCGCCTCGGCAAGCAATTCCGTGAAATAAACAACGGGGATGTCCGCGCCGTTTTTCATCAGGTTGTAGCGGCACAACGGGCAAGCGGTGATGATCATATCCGCGCCCATCGCCTTGGCATTCTCGACAACCGCGTTGCTCTTCTTTGCGGCGAGTGCGCCGTTTTCCATCGACACATAACCGCCGCAGCATTCGTTGCGGTTGGCAAACACGACCGGCTCAGCACCCAGCGCCTTCACGAGATCCTCCATAATGGTGGGGTTCTCGGGGTCGTCCATCGCCATCACAGAAGACGGACGGAGCAACAGACAGCCATAGTAGCAAGCGATCTTCTTGCCTTTGAGAGCGTTGACAACCTTCTCTTTCAGGGTGTCATAGCCGATAACATCGCGCAACAGCTCCAGATAGTGGTACACGGTCGTTTCGCCGTGATAACCGCCGTCCTCGCCCATGTAGGCGTTGACTTTGCTTGCGAATGTGTCGTTATTCTGCATAGCATAATTGGTTTGCTTGACCACATTGTGGCAAGCCGAGCAAACCGTCACAAGCGGTTGACCCTTATCGGCGGCATCTTTGAGCAGACGCACCGACGACAGCTTGGTGGCAACCTCATCCACAGCGGTCGTGAACACGCCGCCGCAGCACTGCCACATCTCAGGCTCTTCCAAGGTCACACCGAGGAGTTCGGCACAGCTGCGTGCGTACTCGTCGAGAACCTTTGCCTTGTTCTTCAGGGTGCAACCGGGAAAGTAACTGACTTTCATCCAAAAAACCTCCCGTTAAACATACATTCAAAGTAATGGGTTTACACCATCTGTTCGGGGTGGAACACTTCGTCAAAACGCTCTGCAGTGAGGAAGCCGAGCTCCACACACGCTTCTTTGAGCGAGATGTTGTCCTTGTAGGCCTTCTTCGCCGTCTTGGCAGCGTTTTCATAGCCGATGTAGGGGTTCAGAGCAGTAACGAGCATCAGCGAGTTGTGCAGGTTGTGGTGCATCTTCTCCTTATTCGCCTTGATGCCGACCGCGCAGTTCTTGTTGAAGGAGATGATCGCATCCGCGAGCAGACGCGCCGACTGCAGGAAGTTGTACACGCACACGGGCATAAACACATTCAGCTCGAAGTTGCCCTGCGAAGCGGCAATGCCGACCGCAACATCGTTACCCATGACCTGCACAGCCACCATCGTGACAGCTTCGCACTGGGTGGGATTGACTTTGCCGGGCATAATGGACGAGCCGGGCTCGTTTTCGGGGATGAAGATCTCGCCAAGACCGTCACGCGGGCCGGAAGCCAGCCAGCGCACATCGTTGGCAATCTTCATCATATCGGCGGCGAGCGCCTTGATTGCACCGTGCGCAAAGACAAGCTCGTCTTTGGAGGTGAGGGCATGGAACTTGTTGCCAGCCGTCACAAAGGGCTTGCCGGTGATTTCAGCAACCTGTGCCGCCACCGCGGTGTCAAAGCCGTTGGGAGCGTTCAGGCCCGTGCCGACAGCCGTACCGCCGAGCGCCAGCTCATACAGCGGCTTCACCGCAAGGTTCAGCAATTCCACATCGCGCTCGAGGCTCGAACGCCAGCCGCTGATCTCCTGCGTGAAGGTGATGGGCGTTGCATCCTGCAGGTGGGTACGGCCGCTCTTGACGATGCCTTCGTTTTCCGCCTCAAGGCGCTTGAAGGTCTCGATGAGGGTCTGTGCCGCAGGGATGAGCTTATCGGTGATGGAAAGCACCGCCGCGATGTGCATAGCCGTCGGGAAGGTGTCGTTGGAGGACTGGCTCATATTGACATCGTCGTTGGGGTGCAGCAGCGTTTTGCCGAGGATCTGGTTGCCACGGTTGGCAATGACCTCGTTGGAGTTCATGTTCGACTGGGTACCCGAACCCGTCTGCCACACGACCAGCGGGAAGTGATCGGAAAGCGTGCCGTCGATGACTTCGTCGCATGCCTTGCAGATCGCACCGAGCTTTTCCTCGGTCATCTTCTCGGGGCGCAGACCGTGGTTGGCAATCGCCGCCGCCTTCTTCAGGATACCGAACGCGTGGATAATCTCAGCGGGCATCGTCTCAATGCCGACACCGATCTCAAAATTTTCGTGACTTCTCTGGGTTTGTGCCGCCCACAGACGGTCAGCAGGCACTTTCACTTCGCCCATTGAATCGTGTTCAATACGATATTCCATGACAACTGTTCCTTTCTTATTCTATATAATCAGATTTTAATGCTGTTGATAACCGACTTGAGGCTTGCCGCGCTGTTGTGCAGAGCCTTGATCTCGTCGTCGGTGAGCGGGAGGAGAATCTTGCTGTGTGCGCCCTTGTTGCCGACAATGTTCAGAAGGCTGAGGCACACATCGTCAATGCCGTATTCGCCGTGGAGCATGGTGGACACGGTCATCGTGGTATCGATACCGCCCAGCAGGGTCTTGCAGATGTGCACAACGGACATCGACACCGCATAGAAGGTCGCGCCCTTGCGCTCAATCACGCGGGCACCCGACTTGCGGACATAGTCTTCCACTTCCGTCATATCACACGCCGGATACTGTGCCGTCGTGTGCACCGCATCGGGGTAGGCGTTCACCGGAACCATGGGGATG
>JAZRTC010000033.1:0-17904 GCA_045651865.1 Acutalibacteraceae bacterium | reverse complement strand
GCGAACGCTTAGCTCGCGAAAAGGCTGAAGCTGCTGAAAAAGAGCGTATTGCCCGTGAAAAGGCAAAGGAAAAAGCTCGCATCGCGAAAGAAAAGGCAGCCGCTGAAGAAGCTGCTCGTATCGCGAAAGAGAAAGAGCGCGCTCGCATTGCAAAAGAGAAAGCCGCTGCTCTTGAAGCAGAACGCATCGCAAAAGAAAAGGAACGCGCACGACTTGCAAAAGAGAGAGCTGCAGCTCTGGAAGCTGAGCGCGTAGCAAAGGAAAAAGAACGCGCTCGTATTGCGAAGGAGAAAGCACGCGAAGCGAAAGAAAAAGCGGAAGCACTTGAGAAAGAGCGTGCCGCTAAGGCTCGCCAAAAAGAACGCGAACGCTTAGCTCGCGAAAAGGCTGAAGCTGCTGAAAAAGAGCGTATTGCCCGTGAAAAGGCAAAGGAAAAAGCTCGCATCGCGAAAGAAAAGGCAGATGCTCTTGAAAAAGAGCGTGCCGCTAAAGCTCGCGAGAAAGAGCGTGAACGCGCTGCAAAGGCAAAAGCGGAAGCCGCTGAAAAAGAGCGTGTTGCACGCGAAAAAGCAAAAGAGAAGGCACGCATCGCCAAGGAAAAGGCTACTGCACTTGAAAAAGAACGCGCAGCCAAAGCTCGCGAACGCGAAAAAGCTCGTCTTGCGGTGGCAAAGGAAAAGGCTCTCGAAAAAGAGCGCCTCGCTAAAGAAAAAGCTAAAGCAGAGCGCCAGCGTGCGATTGAACGCGAAAAGCAACGCATTGCCGATTCTAAAAAATCTAAAACAACTGCATCCGCATCTGACACTGATTTGAACGAATAAAACGGCGGTCAATAGGAGAAGCGCGTGATGAAAAAATGGAAATCTCTTTGGAGATATCTTTCCAACACTTTGTTTGTGGTTGTGATTGTTGCTTTTGTTACCGTCACAATCATAACAGTGCTTTCCGGTATCAACATGCGACAGGATCGGTTACTGTTTGGATCGTTTGGATTCGGTCGCGTTGTGACAGGAAGTATGGAACCGGATATTCCGACGGGAAGCTTTGTGCTTATTCAGAAAGCAGAACCGGCTTCGCTGAAAGAGGGAACAGTGATTATGTTTCGCTCGGAAGATCCATCCGTTCCTGAAAATACACCTGTCTGCCATCAGATCATCCGTATAGAAACGGATGAAAACGGCACAACGCGCTATATCACCAAAGGTACGGCAAACCCGATTGAGGATACCTTTCCTGTCTATGATGAGGATATCATTGGCGTTGTGGAGTATTCCTCGTTGCTGATCGGTAAAATCGTCGGACTTGCACAATCGTCGTATATTTATCCTGTGTTGATCCTTCTTTTGGCGGTATCGTTGATACAGTCTGCTGTTGATGTGATCCGACAGGTAATAGCATTATCCAAAGAAGAAAACGCATAATCTATAAGGAGGTGGACAATATGAACAAGCGTCTCGGTCGTATTGTGGCGGTTATGTTAGCGGTTGCATTGATATTGTCTGCTTTTCCTTTGTATGCATTTGTATTTGCGGCTACCGTTAAGGTGTATAACAACGAAGATTTTATTAACGAAGTTGTAAATAAAGCATCCGATCCTTCGGTTGAAGTCGAAATCATGGCAGATTTTGAAGTCAACCATACCGTTGAATCGGATTTTGCGGGCTCGATTAACGGCAATGGTCATACAATTACCGTAAAAACCGGCACAGCATTGTTTAATACCATTTTAAATGGTTCTACAATAACTAATCTTGGTGTTATTGCAGATTCGCCGATTTTGGTAGGTGGTGAGGGATATTACGGTATCTTTGCCAATGCTATTAACGGCACGGTTACCAATTGCTTTTCTTACGGCACTGTCAAAGGCAATGCCTCGGGAACAGAAGATTGTCATGTCGGCGGTTTTTGCGGTTCCGTGATGGAATATGCTTCTATTTCCAATTCGTTTTCCTGTGTATCCATGGACATTACCAATGTGGAATATGCCGGTGGTTTTGCCGGAATTATTCGCACGAATACAGACCATTCGGATGTTGAAGATGAGAAGAAAAGCACAGGTAGTGTGAATTCCTGTTACAGTGCAGGATACATAAATGATTATACAGATATTCCTTCTGCTGCGGGCGCTCGGAGATATGTCGCGGGTTTTGCAAATGTAGAAGAGGGGATTTGGAATTTACAGACAAACCCGATCATAAACACCTATACATCCTGCCAGATTGTAAAACTGAGCAATGATGCGAAACCTTCGGGCGTTGACGGTTTGTACGATAATCAGCTTTCTTTGATTCTCGAAAACAGTTCCAATGAGGGTCTTTCTACAAGAGAGCTGATGTCGACAAATGCTCTTTCGAATGAATTTTTAATTACTTCTGCACAATATCCTTCTTTGAAAACATTTTATAATTCGATCTGGTCAAATGAGGTGAAGGATATTGTTTCACTTTCCGTTACTGCAGCTGCGTTTTCAGATGTTGGTACTTCTACCCGTTATGAATTTGATGGTATGGAAGCTCGTGCCGATTATTTAACACTTGACACATACATTGATCGTACGAATTATAAGAGTACAAAATGGTCGATTGACAGTATGGACTGTAAGATCTACGATGCTGTTCCTTTGACATCTTACAACACTTATGATGCTAACTTATCTGCAGGTACCTCGTCAGATCTGGTTCGGTCACGATATGTGTTTTCCGATGATGAAAATGCGGTTTTAACAGCTACCTTAAACGGTTATACTCGAAAATGGCATTTGACGGTTTCTTCCGATAATCCGTTTTATAATCAGACTGCAAATGGTACAAAAGACTCCGTATTTGTAATCGATACGAAAGCGGAACTGGATTATGTTCGTCACTATACATTGTATGGTTCGGCATATTATTCTTTAAATGCAGATATTAATCTTTCTAAGTTCGATCCGATTGAACATTTCCAAGGTGTATTTCAGGGGAATAACAAAACTCTTCACAATATAACTCTTGCAGATGATCGGAATAGTAATATAGGTCTTTTTGCCGATACTCTCAGCGGATCACAAATTCAAGACCTTGTTTTGGTAAATGTTCAAGCAAATTCACAAAAGAATATATTTGCGGGAACTTTAATCGGTGTTGCTGATACTACTACTGTTTCCAATGTAATTGTAAAAGGTTCCACAAACATTGTCAAAACATCCGGAACTGCTGGTGGTATCATAGGTAAAGCAAGCAACTGTACCTTGGAAAAGATGTTGATCAGCTGCGAAACGGATGCTCCCACAGCAGGCGGACTTGTCGGTTTGCTTGTTGGTGGCAAGCTTAGCGAATCAGGCTCTACGGGTCTGGTTGGCGGAATTGCGTCAACACTTGGTGGTCTGGTCGGTACAACAGCAAAGGGAACTGCTAATGCAGAAATTTCCTATTCCTACAGCACAGCAACAGTTCTTTCGAACACAAGTGGTGCCGTCGCGGGTGGCTTGGTGGGTAAGCTGACAGGCGGTACGCTTACATATAGTTACAGCGGTTCATTAGCAGCTGTGAAAGGCGCAAGTGGTTTTGCGCAGGCACAGCCGCTTTGTGGAAGCGGAACAGCAGGAACCGATTGTTCGTATGACGGTCAGTTCTATCAAAATGATTCAACGGTTGTTTCTGTTTCCGATTCGAAATGGACTCAGACAAACAATCATTATCCGCAGATATCCTATTTCACAGATAAGGATATATCCAAAGACTTGTCGTCGGTTTCAACCACATTGTTTATCTATCAGCATTATTGGGAGGACAGCAAGTCTGATGATGCGACAACAGGATTTATTCCGAGTCGTTTTAATAAACCTACTGTTGCTGATGTGTTCTGTTCTGAATCTGATGTTAAAAAAATCTATCCGGTTAAAACTGAAACGCGTGATGGTTTTGGTTTTGAACCTGCTTCAGGAACGACATTTGCTGCTGTAAAAACGAATGATACAGCGGATGTCGGGGTTCGCTACGCAGCGGTAATTCGTAACGATTTGATTCCGGTGGTATTTAATGTTACAGGGCATAACGATACACCTGTATTTGTTTCAATTGCGTACGCAAACAGTAAATCGAATTTGGAGAATAAGACACAATTAAAAGAGACACAATTACAGGTGTTAGAGGGTAAAGCTATCTACGATATCCCAAAAGGGAGCTTTATCCGTGTGTGTGTCTGGACCCAAAATGAATGTAAACTTCAAGAAATCAAATTGGGAAATCTTACATTGACGGACCCTGATAATGATGGATATTATATCTCCACAAGTCCATATTCTGAGCGAATCAATGTAAACATCACATTGTATAACTCTACGACTTGGGGCGTACAACGCGATACCGTTTAACTTTTACAGAAAAGAGGTGAAGACCGTTGAAGCAGAGAATTCGTCAAAAACTCCAATTGATTATTAATATTGTTTTGACGGTCTTGTCTCTTTCTGCCCTTGTTATCAGTATGGTTGCGTGGTTCTCCAACAATCGATATGCACAAATTCAGTCCTTGAATATGCATGTGGATCAAAAAGAGTTTAATATGGTGAGTTATCCTTCTTCTATCATATTACCATGTGCAACAAAGCTTGATGATGTATCGAATGACGATTTTAACAATTCTTGCTGCGTTGTTGCGAAATATGAATTGAAAGGGGAAGTATCAGCTGTTGTTGGTATCAAAAACGATGACGGACTGTTGGGATATGTCTGGAACGAAGACATAGACGGTGTTATGGATGTTGATCAAAATGGAGTAATAGATGATATTGATTTTTACGGCAAAATTTCGGAAAAAGTAAGCGAACAGCTTTCTGGATCACCATACAGTTATGATGATTTAAAACATGCTCTAACAAAACTTAATCGTCGTTCTGTCGGTCGGGTTAACAAAAACGGAAACACCGATATTTATATAGTTTTTTGGGGCGATTACAACAAATTGTGTGATCAATTAAATGAAACAAATGATGATGGAGACTATGTTTTTACAGGAATAAGACTAGATGCTGAATTGTCATTTGTATTATAATTTTAAATTTAAAAAAGGAGGGATACCGTGGTTATTAAATTTTTTCGGCATAACAAACAGGCACGCGCATCAATCCTCACCATCGGATTATCTCTTCTTTCGATCTTAAGCTTGTTGATGGCAACATTTCAGGTAAATGCATGGTTTAAAAGCCATCATACCCATTCAACACCGGCGATTATTTCCAATTTTGAACAGACCACTCAATATTATAACGGATCGAGCTGGGTAACACTTGATTCAAACGGTGTAATTCCACTTAAATCAACAGATAAAATACGAGTTCGCATTCATCATAAAGGTGTCAGTGCGTCGTATATTCGTGTGTCTGTTACCGGCAACTTTTATAACGCCGATACAAACACACTTCTTCCTCAATCGGATACGCTGTTTAATATTGATTTAAATGATAACTCAAAATGGAAAAAAATAAACACGGATTCCAGACATATATATTATTCGGATGATTTTTATTCGTGGGATCATAGCACGGTAATTCCTAATATTAAAAACGCATCACAAGATACCGAAGAATTTACGGTTTCTGTTAACCAAGACGCATTTCCTGAGGAGATCTCACCGCATCAGGAATATCAAGGTGAGTTATACATCCATGTGGACGCTGTGCAGCCAGACCGTTATCAGGAGTTCTGGAATATTACTTCGTTGCCGTTTACCTTGTCCTAAAATGAGGTGGCTATTTTGAAAAGAATTATATCGATTTTGTTGCTTGTATCTGTTGTGTTAGCGGTTCTCGTCGGATGCAAACAAGAGCCAGAATATATGCATCCGTACGGCGAAGGCGTTGATCCTGCAACGGTTACAACAGTTCCGTTTCAAACGCGTCCGTCTTCTGATTATACAGCGGTTCCTACCACAACACAGACCAAAGCGACCCTCACCACCGTTCCGCACGGACCTGTTAAGGTGGATGTTCCCGAAGGGCACATTCTTTGTCCGCTTTGCCAGGGAATTCTTGTGATTTGCGACAAATGTTTCGGAACAGCCAAGGTTAAGGCTGAAATCCTGAACGAAAGCACAGGCATCTATGTCCGCAAGTATATTGAATGTACCGATTGTGCAGAAACTCCGGGTTATGCTAAGTGCGAACTTTGTGAAAACAAGTTGTATATTCCCGATTAAAAAACGCCGTTTTATAACGGCGTTTTTTCGTATAATTGTTGCACTTTTTGTTATATCGTGATACAATACTAAAAGTTTTTGAAATAACCCGTATTACTATATCAGCGAGGTTGTGTCCTATGTTCAGAATTGTTCAAAAAACAGCATTAAATCCTACTGTTGTAAAAATATTGATTGATGCGCCGCTCATTGCTTCAAAAGCGAAGCCTGGTCAATTTGTCATTTTGCGTACATTCGCTGACAGCGAACGAATTCCGTTGACTATTTCGGACAGCGATCCGAAATTCGGCACCGTTACATTGATTTATCAAATTGTCGGCGCTTCCACGATGGAATTGAATTCCTTGGGCGAAGGGGATTGCCTGTGCGATCTTGTTGGGCCGCTTGGAGCTCCGACAGAACTTGACAATGTAAAAAAAGCAGCAGTGATAGGCGGCGGTGTCGGATGTGCCATTGCGTACCCGATTGCAAAGCAACTTCACAAAAACGGATGTGAAGTACACAGTGTGACAGGGTTCCGAAATCAGGATCTTGTGATTTTGGAGGACGAATTCCGTGGTGTCAGTGATCGTCTTGAAATTATGACCGACGACGGAAGTTACGGACAAAAAGGATTGGTCACACATGCACTGGAAGCACTGATCAAAGAAGGCAACGAATATGATGCTGTTTTTGTGATCGGTCCTCTTGTAATGATGAAATTTGTTTGCGAGGTTACACGGCCTTACGGCATCAAAACGATTGTCAGCATGAACCCGATTATGATTGATGGCACAGGTATGTGCGGTGGATGTCGCCTGACCGTAGGCGGAGAAACAAAATTTGCGTGCGTTGACGGCCCTGATTTTGACGGCCATCTGGTCGATTTTGATGAAGCGATCAAACGCTCGGCGATGTATCGTGATTTTGAAAACAAAAAGCGTGAAGATACATGTAATCTTCTGAAAAAAGAGGTTGAATAAGCTATGGCTTTTGAGCGGAATATGAGCAATACAAAATGCCCTATGCCCACACAGGATCCTGCTGTGCGTTGCACCAATTTTGACGAAGTGGCTCTTGGCTACACATATGAGATGGCTATTGATGAAGCTCGTCGTTGCTTAAATTGCAAAAACAAACCCTGCGTTTCGGCGTGCCCCGTACAGATTGATATTCCTGCCTTTATTGAATGTGTCGCGAACGAAGATCTTGAAGGCGCATATGCGATTATTCGTCGTTCCAGTGCACTTCCTGCTGTTTGCGGCCGTGTTTGTCCTCAAGAGAATCAGTGTGAAGGCAAATGTGTTCGCGGTATCAAGGGCGAAAGCGTCGGCATCGGACGACTGGAACGATTTGTTGCGGACTGGTACCGTGAGAATTGTGCCAAGGAGCCCGCAATGCCCAAAAAGCTCGGCAAAAAAGTTGCTGTAATCGGTGCCGGCCCGAGTGGTTTAACGGCGGCAGGCGATCTTGCTATGCTTGGATATGATGTAACAGTGTTTGAAGCGCTGCATCTGGCAGGCGGTGTTCTGGTTTACGGTATTCCGGAATTTCGATTGCCCAAAGCCATTGTAGAGCAGGAAATTGAAAATTTAAAATCAATCGGTGTCGTGATTGATACGAATATGGTGATCGGTAAGATTCTCACGATCGACGAACTGTTTGAACGCGGTTATCTTGCGGTATATATCAGCAGCGGTGCCGGTTTGCCGCGCTTTATGAATATTCCGGGTGAGAGTTTGAACGGCGTCTATTCCGCCAACGAATATCTGACACGCATCAACCTGATGAAAGCCTATCGTGAAGACAGTAAAACACCGATTATTCGCGGAAAATGTGTCGCGGTCATCGGCGGCGGAAATGTAGCAATGGATGCCGCTCGTTCGGCCCGTCGACTCGGCGCCGATACGGTGTATATTGTTTATCGTCGTGGCATGGAGGAATTACCCGCCCGTAAAGAAGAGGTTGAGCACGCGATTGAGGAAGGCGTGATATTTAAAACACTGACCAATCCTGTGGAAGTGCTCTCGGATGAAAACGGATGTGTCAAAGGTCTTCGTTGTGTCGAAATGGAACTCGGCGAGCCCGATGAAAGCGGTCGCCGTCGTCCCATTGAAAAAGCAAACAGTGATTGTGTGCTGGATATCGATACTATGATCGTGTCGGTTGGTACCAGCCCCAATCCGTTGATCCGTAAAACCACTCCGGGTCTTGATACGGATCGCAGAGGTTGCATTGTGACGACAGATGAATACGGACAAACTTCTCGCGAAGGTGTTTTTGCAGGTGGCGATGCTGTGACCGGTGCTGCAACTGTGATTCTCGCTATGGGCGCAGGTAAACAGGCGGCAAAAGCGATGGATGAATATATTCGATCTAAGTATTAAAAGAAGGCGATCATCAGATCGCCTTCTTATGATATATACGCTTTGTAGAGTGGGGTAGAGATGTCGTTGGTTTATCATACTTTGGAACCGTGGTTCGATGAGAATTCGCGTGTGCTGATTCTTGGAACGATCCCTTCTGTGAAATCCAGAGAATACAACTGCTATTACGGACACCCGCAAAATCGTTTCTGGAAAACTCTTGCAGCTATTTTCGGAGAATCGCTTCCGCATGGCGCAGAGGAGTGCCGTGCATTTGCACACCGCCACAATATCGCATTGTGGGATGTTTTGGCGTCTTGTGATATCAAAGCTTCGGAGGATGCCAGTATCTGCAATGAGCAGCCAAACGATTTGATGTACATTTTAAATCGTGCTCCCATTGAATTGATTGTTACTACGGGTACAAAATCCAAATTGCTGTTTGACCGTTACTGGGGTCATTGTATAGATATTCCTGTTGTAATGCTCCCGTCAACAAGTCCTGCAAATCGCCGTTGGGCACCGGAAGATGTGTTGATTCGTGCATATAGCATCATAAAAGATACCGTCGAATAAAAAAGCACCTCTCAATTAAGAGAGGTGCCGGAGCATTTACAGAAGTTTTGTGGACATGTCTTTAACACAGTTCGGGCAAAAGTTTTTGCCGCGGAATGTGACGATTTCTTTGGCGCTGCCGCAAAGAATGCAGGCGGGATTATACTTTTTAATTACGATCATATTGTCGTCCAAAAACATTTCAAGGCTGTCGCCTTCTTCAATTTCCAAACGATTGCGAAGCTCTTTGGGAATTACGATACGACCCAGAGCATCAATGTGACGAACACTTCCGACAGGTTTCATAATGATATTTCCTCCATTTCGACAAGGTGATCTCATGTAATAACCAAATTTTACCAAATATAGTATGATTTGTCAATACCGGACACAAGGTCTTCTGTCTTTACAGTATCCTTGTTTCTTTGGTAAAAACAGCGTTGATTCGCTGTTTTTTGTAAAAAGAATGTCGACTGATTTACAATCGTGACGGATAATTTGGTTTTTCTTTGTTCTTTGTTGAAAAGTTTATTTATGAATCGTAAAACAAATACCGACATATTCTGACATACCGAAATAAGGAAGTGTGCCGTTTTGAAAAAAATACGATCAACGCTGTATATATGTCTAGCCGCTTTGTTGTGGGGCGGTATCGGATTGCTTTTCCGTCCGCTCACAGAAATCGGTTTTTCTTCGCTTCAGATTGTATTTATGCGTGTAAGCATTGCGGCGATCGGCATGGCAATTTATATAGGTTTGCGTAATCCGACAATGTTCCGTATACGCCTGAGAGATATCTGGATGTTTGTCGGAAGCGGTGTGTTGAGTTTAGCGCTGTTTAATTTCTGCTATTTTCAGGCGATTGAACGGCTATCCGTATCGGTTGCTGCCGCACTTCTTTATACCGCTCCTGTATTTGTCATAGTAATGTCGGTGCTTCTTTTTCGCGAGAAATTGACCATGCGCAAAGTCTGTGCTGTGATTTGTACGGTTTTAGGTTGTGTTCTTGTAACAGGTGTGTTGGAGACACAAGGTGAAACAAATTCCACCGGGATAATATTCGGGATCTGTTCAGGAATCGGTTATGCACTATACAGCATATTCAGTACTGTAGCGCTCCGTCGGTATTCAAGTCAGACAGTTACCTTCTATTCCTTTTTGTTTGCATCTGTCGGTGTTTTTCCGTTTTGTCATTCTGCCGATATATTGTCGATCGGACAAACTAACCCGTTGCTGACGGTGTGCTATGCATTAGGGATTGGTATTGGCGTGTGTTTGTTGCCGTATTTGTTGTATACAAAAGGACTCGAACAGATCCGAGCAACCAACGCATCGGTATTGGCAACCCTTGAACCGATCGTTGCGGCAGGAATCGGTTGTTTTGTTTTTGGGGATGCGCTCTCGTTGATAAAAATAGCCGGTATTATTATGATTGTATTTTCGATCTGCATAGTGAATATATCGTCGTTGAAATAAAAAGATCCGTGGTAAATCACCACGGATCTTTTTATTATACGCTGTACAGCAGATCGTCATAAGTGGGGTAGGGCCAGAAGGATTTTGAAGTATGGATTTCAAGCTCATCTGCAATGACACGCATAGTGTTCATAGCAGGAACAATGCGGTCACGATAATATTCCGCAAGGGAAATTGCAGAACGCAGTGCTTTTTCACCGCTGATAATGGAGTCAAGAGTATCGACAGAGCGGTACAACTCCTGAATCAGATCGGAGAGCTTTTTGATTAATGTTTCCTCGGCAGAACAATCCAGCGAGGGGAGAACAGCCTTCTTGGACAAAACGGTATCAGACAGCGATTTCACATACGCTGATGCAGAGGGGAGAATGTCCTTGCGTGCCATATCCAGCATGGTCAGCGCTTCAATGCGGAGAATATTGCGATAATTTTCAAGCATAATCTCACAGCGGGAATGAACCTCTTGACTGGTAAAGACGCGGTGCTTTTCAAACAATTGGATATTGGCTTCATCTGCAAAGTGCGGGAGACAATCAGGGGTTGTGCGCAGATTGTGCAAGCCACGATTTTGTGCTTCTTTTACCCACGCATCATCATAACCGTTACCATTGAAAATGATACGCTTATGAGCTTTGATTGTACGGACGATCAGATCGTGCAAAGCCGTGTTGAAATCCATCGCCTGTTCAAGTTCATCGGCAAATTCACAAAGTGCTTCTGCAACGATGGTGTTGAGGATAATATTCGGGCTGGCGATGGAGGCGGTTGATCCGAGCATACGGAATTCAAATTTATTTCCGGTGAATGCAAACGGAGAGGTGCGGTTGCGATCAGTGGTGTCCTTGGGGAAACGGGGAAGAGCGTGAACGCCGACCTTCATCAGCGTTTGCTCCTTGCCGTCGTATACCGCATTGTTTTCAATGGCGGTGAGGATCTCCGTGAGTTCTTCACCTAAGAACATAGAAACAATAGCAGGCGGAGCTTCTGCGGCACCGAGACGGTGATCGTTTCCGGCACCTGCCGCACACACACGAAGAAGATCCTGATACTCGTCGGTCGCTTTAATGACAGCGCACAGGAACAGCAGGAATTGTGCGTTTTCGTGAGGAGAGCTTCCGGGTTCAAACAGATTCATACCGGTATCCGTCGAAAGTGACCAGTTGTTATGCTTGCCGCTTCCGTTGACACCCGCAAACGGTTTTTCGTGAAGGAGGCATACCAAGCCGTGACGGGAGGCAACCTTCTTCATCATTTCCATTGTCAGCTGATTATGATCGGTAGCGATGTTGGCTTTGGTGAAAATCGGTGCCAGCTCATGCTGAGCGGGAGCCGCCTCGTTATGTTCGGTTTTCGCAAGCACACCGAGTTTCCAGAGTTCCTCGTCAAGATCCTGCATAAACGCCATGACGCGGGGTTTGATTGCACCGAAATAATGATCTTCGAGCTCTTGACCCTTGGGCGGTTTAGCGCCGAACAGGGTGCGTCCAGTAATGACAAGGTCTCGGCGCTTAGCGTAGGCGTTGGCATCAATCAAAAAATACTCCTGCTCGGGACCGACGGTTGTGTTGACCATCGTTACATCTTCATTACCGAAAAGCTTTAATACACGCAAAGCCTGACGGTTGACTGCTTCCATGGAACGGAGAAGCGGTGTTTTTTTATCCAATGCTTCACCGCTGTAAGAGCAGAAGGCGGTAGGTATGTAAAGAGTATCATCTTTGATAAACGCATAAGAAGTGGGATCCCATGCGGTATATCCGCGTGCCTCAAAGGTTGCACGAAGGCCGCCTGAAGGAAAAGAGCTTGCATCCGGTTCGCCCTTGATCAGTTCCTTACCGGAAAACTCCATGATGACCTGATCGGGATGTTGTTTGCTGGGGGTGATGAAGCTGTCGTGCTTTTCGGCGGTAACACCTGTCATCGGCTGGAACCAATGTGAATAGTGAGTGGCACCTTTTTCGATTGCCCATTCCTTCATAGCATTGGCAACATCTCCTGCGATATCTGCATGAAGATGTCGTCCGGCTTGCATGGTTCTCTTGACGGCGGCGTAAACATCCGCAGGCAAGCGTTCTTTCATAACAGCATCGTTAAACACCATGCTTCCGAACAGTTCCGGTACTCTGCTCATGGTAAAACTCCTTTTCACTTCCATTTGCATATAAATATACAATATATATTATAGTTTACAAATTTCATCTTTGTCAAGCGTTTATCGTAATAAGTTCTGCCGTGATTCAATTAAATATCCATGGATTTATCTTTTTGCATATTTTGAGTTTGTCTCTCATACCTTGTGATAAGGCAAGAGCGAAATGATTATTAAAGGAGAGATGATTATGGATTGGAAAGAGACAACGCGTACGATCCGTATTCCTAAAACGGTGTGTAACGAATTTGAGGAACGCGGTGTGGATCTGGATATTGTGTTACCGGACTATTGCCCGGACATAACAGCAATCCTGAAATATGTTATGAAACCAACCATCACCGCCAGACATCAGAGCGGCGACCGTTATACGGTTGACGGTCTTGTAACCGTACGGATCTTATATTTGTCCGAAGACCGTACGACGGTGCATTGTTATGAAGCAACACAACCGTTCAGTGCAAGTTTTCGTTGCGCAGGTGCTGTTCATTATTTTGTTGAAACCAAAAATGAATATGTAAATTGCCGTGCGATCAGCCCGCGTCGTATGGATATTCACGGCGCTTTTCGCGTTCATCTGTGTGCCGTTGACAACGGTGAGATCGAGGTGTTTGAGGATCCGTGTAAACAGGATGTATTTTGCCAAAAGGAGACTGTGACATCAGCGGTCCCGATGTGCGAATATGAGAAAAATATAGTTGTAAACGAGTCGATCAATCTCGGTGTGCAGGCAGACAATCTTGTATACACAGATATTACGCTGTCCTCAAGTGAACATAAAGTGTTGACCAACAAAGCAATCGTAAAGGGAATTTTGTTGCTGAAAGCTGTTTATAAAAAAGAGTCATCGCTCCATTCTCTGATGCAGGAAATTCCGTTCAGCCAGATCCTTGATGTGGAGGGTCTGACAGATGATAAAATCTGTGAAACCGAAATTTGTCCCTGTGAGCAGGAATGTGTTATCAGACAGAACGAGGCCGGCGTATCTGTATTGGAGTACAACGGAAAATTCAACAGTATCATTCGTTGCAGCAGCCGCGAATCCGCATCCGTTGTAATGGATGCATATTCGGTTATAGAACCGCTGTTTTGTCAGACAGCATCATTAAAGCTGTGTGATCAAAGTGCACGACAGTTTCAGCGAGTACCGTTCCAAGGGACTGTATCGGTTCCGGAGGGGCTTGTCGGAGTGGAAGATCAATGGTGTGAATTGAAGTCGTGTGATATGTCGGAACAAGCTGACGGCAAACAGTTGAGTTTTTGTGTTACGGTTTGTATGATCGGACGAAACGCCGAAGGACATCTGGGATATTATGAACGCACACTGGATTACAACACGGTATGTGAGGATGCTGTTACAAACGCTCGTCTGCGACTGATCGGTTCATCCTGCAGTGTGAACGGAAATCAGATCCGTGTTCAACTGGATACCGAGCTTTGTTGTGAGTACGGCGAAAATAAAACCATGACGGTTGTATCGGCTGTCGCCGTGGATACCAAACGAGCATTTAACCGTCCTGCAGCAACCATCCGTATCGTGTACGCCAATAAAGGAGACTCGCTTTGGGATATTGCCAAAACACATCATTCGTCGGTGGAACATATCTGTGCTGAAAATGACCTGACAGACAAAACGATCCGCTCGTCAATGATGTTGATGATCCCGATGATCTGATCATGAACGATTATGCGGACAGATCGAAATAAGCATATACGGAGCAAAGGAGAGCGAATGTATGACATATACCAATCTGTATGAGGATATCCGCGAACGCACGGAGGGTGCGTTGTATTTAGGCGTTATCGGTCCTGTACGAAGCGGAAAATCCACATTTATAAAACGCTTTATGGAATCCCTTGTATTGCCCAATATTGAAGATTCGGCGATTTTGGAGCGCACTACCGATGAATTGCCGCAATCGGCGGCCGGAAAGACCATTATGACCACTGAACCGAAATTCATCCCCGAACGACCTGTTTCGGTTTGCCTTGATGATACAGCACAAATGGATGTGCGTCTGATCGATTGTGTGGGCTATATCGTCCCCTCGGCAATCGGTTATATTGAAGATAACACACCTCGTATGGTGAAAACACCGTGGTATGATGAAGAAATCCCGTTCAATATGGCTGCGGAAATCGGTACCAGAAAAGTGATCACAGAACATTCTACAATCGGAATTGTGGTGACGACCGATGGAAGTATCACCGATATTCCGCGGGAGGAATACGAAAAAGCCGAAGAACGGGTGATTCGTGAGCTGAATGAACTGAATAAACCGTTTGTTGTTCTGATGAACACGACACACCCGCACAGCGAAGAAACGCTGGAGCTTTGTTATCGGATGCAGGAAAAGTACGGCGTACCCGTCACGGCGGTCGACTGCCTCCTGATGGACGGTGTGCAAATTCGAGCTATTCTCGAAAAAGCGCTGTTTGAGTTTCCTGCTCGCGAGATCGATATTGTCTTACCCCGTTGGCTGACCGGCCTTCACCGTTCACATCCAATCCGTAAAGCGGTTATGGATACTGTGTGTCGGTGCGCGGCGGATGTTCATAAAATTTCGCACATATCGGATTTTGCGCGACATCTTCTTGAGTGTGAATATATCGATAACGCGTCCGTTGAGTCGGTATCGCTCGGAGAAGGAAAAGCCACTCTGAATACACAGATCGGAAAAGGTCTGTTTTATCAGGTGTTGCGTGAAGTTACGGGCCTTGAAGTAGAGGATGAGGCATCTTTGATGGATGTTATGACGGAACTTGCCTTAATGAAAAAGGAGTATAATAAAATTCGCAACGCGCTTGATGAGGTAGAAGCAACCGGCTACGGTATTGTAATGCCGACGGTTGAAGAGATGGAGCTGGAAGAACCGGAGATTATCAAGCAGAATGGGCGATACGGCATACGGCTCTGTGCCAACGCGCCATCCATTCACATGATGAAAGCTTCCATTCACACAGAGGTTGCGCCGATTGTTGGTTCGGAACGGCAATCCGAGGAACTTGTCAGCTATTTGCTTCGTGAGTTTGAAGAGAATCCGGCTAAAATCTGGGATTCCAACATTTTCGGCTCTTCGCTTTACGGTCTGGTAAACGAAGGTTTGCACAACAAACTTCTGCGTATGCCGACCGATGCCCGTTTGAAACTGAAAGATACGGTGGAACGCATTATCAATGAAGGGTGCAACGGACTGATCTGTATTATCGTATAAAGGAGCGTCAGGGATTGTGGATGATCAGGTAAAGGTACATCGTCATCCTATATGGAACGGAATTGCAAGTGCATTTCGAGGATTGCAGCTGTTGTTGGTTCAATGCAGCATATGCATTGTTGTTGTCCTGTTGTTATTTGGTCTTCGGTTGGTGGGGAACGATCTGTTCAACAGTGTAGCCGCACTGTTTCGGGAGGCAATGTTGGATGATAATTTGATTTCAGCCGTATCGTCCGCTTTCAATACACCCACAGTTTCGGCGATGGCTCACACAAACGAACGACTTGTGGTTGCTCCGTTTGAAGGTGGTATTATTACATCGGCATTCGGTGAGAGAGACGGCGCCTTGCATGAAGGAATGGATATTGCCATAGACGAAGGTACACCGCTGAAGGCGATGCTGGATGGAACAGTAACGGTAGCGGAGTATGATGAAAAAGGCTATGGGCATTATCTGGTTGTGACCTGTTCCGAAAATGAGAAATTTTTGTACGCGCATTGTCAACGCCTTACTGTCAAAACAGGGGATGCCGTTAAGGCAGGGGATATTGTTGCGTTTGTCGGCAATACAGGGCGTTCCAGCGGCAGCCATCTGCATGTGGAGTGGATTTGTAACGGACATACGGTTGATCCTTTGCAGATCCTTCCGGAATCAACCTATGTTTAATGTAACGATCAGCGGGATTCGATGCAGGCTCAGCTTGCTCTTTCCCGCTGTCTTATTATATTTAGTGTATGTGGATCCGAGCGGGATCGTTTTGTTTGGGTTTCTCGCATCGTGTATTCACGAATGCGGTCATTTATTTGCGGCATATCTTTTGAATTGTCCTCCAAAGGAGCTGGTAATCTCTTGCTTCGGTATGCGGATGGTTACAGAACCGTCCGGTAATTATTCTGTATTAACCGATATCCTGATTGCTCTTGCAGGGCCGATGATCAATATTTTGTCGTTTTTCATTTTGTATTGTCTACCTGTTGCACCGATATACAGCACGGTTCATCTGGTGATGGCGATGTTCAATCTTTTGCCTGTTTTTCCGTTGGACGGAGGAAGAGCTCTCGCTTGCTGGTTTGAGCATTGCTTTGAAACGGAATTTGGCGAACAATTGGAAAAAATCGTCTTTATTTTGACGATCATCCCACTGCTTTGCCTGGGAGGATTGCTTGCGTTTCAACCATACTACAATATGACTTTGATGATTGTGACAATTTATTTGATTTTTATACGGCTTTTTTACAATGGGAATTGAAAAAAATGTAATTTTACTGTATAATATGGTCGTTCGATATTATGTTATAGGATGGAACAGGATATGAAAATGGATAAAAAACTTCTGGAATCGCTGTTTTTAAAAGTGCAAAAACCTGCACGCTATACAGGCGGTGAATTGAACAGCGTTGTGAAAGACCCCGACAATGTGACAGTTCGCATTGCGTTTTGCTTTCCTGATTTGTATGAAGTCGGTATGTCTCATCTGGGAATGAAGATTCTCTACGGTCTGTACAACGCTCAGGAAGACACCTGGTGCGAACGCGTGTTTGCCCCCGATACCGATATGGAAGCGTTGATGCGCGAAAACAATATCCCGCTTTTTGCCATCGAAAGCCGTGACCCGATTGCAGATTTTGATTTTATTGCCTTTACCTTGCAATACGAAATGAGCTATACCGGTGTTTTGAATATGCTGGATCTGGCAGGAGTACCTCTGTGTGCCGCAGACCGCGACAGCTCTCATCCGCTTGTGATCGGTGGCGGCCCTTGCGCGTGTAATCCCGAACCGATGGCGGACTTTTTTGATCTATTTATTCTCGGTGAAGGGGAAGAGGTCAATCTCGATCTGAATAACCTTTATAAAGAGCACAAGAAAAACGGCTACGATAAAGAGGCGTTTCTTCGCGCCGCTTCGCAGATTGAAGGCGTGTATGTGCCGTCGTTGTATGATATCGGCTATCACGAGGATGGTACAGTTGCTTCGATCACCCCGAAAGACGG
>JAZRTC010000032.1:0-3656 GCA_045651865.1 Acutalibacteraceae bacterium | reverse complement strand
TTTTGTTATGCGGTTGAGCCGTTCGGACATGATCAGCAGGATCGACAGGAAAAACGCAATATACACGGGAAACCATCCCGCACTGATGTGTCCCGCGATCAGGCCGAAAACGGGTGGCATCAGACAGCTTCCCGAATAGGCCGCCGCCATTTCGATACCGATGATCGCACCTGAATATTCCGCACCGAAATTCTCGGGTGTGGAATGAATGATGCTCGGATAAACGGGCGCACATCCAAGACCGAGGACAAAAATACCGAGGATCGCCGTCGTGTTGCCTGCAAGCGGCAATACCGTGAGAACAATACCGATTACCGCAACGGCGAGACCTGTGCGGATCATGTTGCGATCTTTGACGCGGTCAGCGATAAAACCGCTGATCAGCCTGCCGACCATCATCCCCAGGTAAAACAACGAGGCAAGCGACGCGGCATCGGCAGCAGGCAGTTGCCGATATTCCGTCAGGTAGGTTGCCGACCACAGCATAGCGGTCATTTCCGCCGCACAGTAGGCGAAAAAGGCGAACAGCACTTCCTTGACACCGCGGATGCGAAGTGCCTGCATAACACCGATGGAGCGTGTGCTGGTGTCGTCTTGTGAGGTTTGCGGGCGTTTCCACAGCGGCAACGAGAGGAACAGCATCAGCGTCAGCACGATCTGGATAATGCTGACGGTGCGGTAGCCGTTTTCCCACACCCCTGAGCGGGACAGGCAAGCTCCCATAATGTACGGGCCGATCGAAGCACCCACACCCCAGAAGCAGTGAAGCCAGCTCATGTGGCGCGCTTTGTAATGCAGGGCAACATAGTTGTTCAGTGCCGCATCGACAGCACCCGCACCCAGTCCGTACGGGAGCGCCCACAGACAAAGCTGCCAAAAAGCACTCGAAACCGAAAATCCGAACAGCGCCGCCGCTGTGAGTCCGACGCTGATGGCGGTGACCTTACCTGCGCCGAGGCGACTTGTCAGGCGGTCGGAGGCAAGACTCGACAAGATCGTGCCGACGGTGATAATAAACGAAATCACACCCGCCGCCGAGAGCGGGGCGGCAATCTCGAGGTGCATCACGGGCCACGCCGCACCGAGCAAGCCGTCGGGCAACCCGAGGCTGATAAACGAGAGATAGACAATGGCGAGTAAAAGAGATGCCACTTCACATCGCTCCTTTGCAGATATAGTAAAACCCAACCCATTATAACGGAAATAATAAAAAAAGCAAGATGCAATGTTCAGGAAATCCTTTTATGGACTCTCTCCGCAATTTCAATGATCCCAAATCAGCGTTCTACGGATGTGTTATAATCCTTCTCCTTAACAAATTTTTCCGCTTTTTACAAAACTTTCACATTTGGCTGTTGACAGACGGCGCAGGGTGTGGTAAAGTAGCATTAGCACTCGAAGACTAAGAGTGCTAACATTGAAAACAGGAAGGAGGAAACGGTATGACGGCACTTTCTGCCCGCAAAAAGGCGGTATTGTCCGCTGTTATCGAAAGTTACATCCGCACGGGTGAGCCTGTCGGCTCCAAGGCGATTGTGATGATGCTTGAAAACGCCGTTTCCTCTGCAACCATCCGCAACGACATGGCGGAACTTTCGATGCTCGGGTATCTCGAGCAACCGCACACCTCGGCTGGGCGTATCCCGACGGCAAAAGCATTCCGTTTGTATATTGACGAGCTGATGCCGCACCGCGGGCTGACCGATGACCGCCGTGATCATATCACACACCGTCTGGAACAGGCGGCGGGTGATCCCGAGCGACTGCTCTCTGAGGCGGCGCAAATGCTCAGCGAAACAACGGGATGTGCGGCGATGACCACCGCCCCGCGCGAAGTTGCCAACACACTTCGCCGAGTGGAATTTGTCCGGATGTCCGCACGCACGGTAATGGTGGCGCTGATGACTTCATCGGGAAGTCTGCGCAGCCGTCTTTGCCGCGTGGATGCTTCGGTGGATGAAGAACGCCTGCAAGTGCTGTGCACCTTGCTGACCGATGTGTTTGTCGGCAGACCGCTGACAGAAATCCACCAATCCGAACTGCAACAGCTTTTGATCGTCCTCGGTGCAGAAGGATTGCTGATGGCAAGCCTGATCACGGGTTTTTACGATCTGGTGCGCGAATCGGCGGAGGCGGATGTGTTGCTCGCAGGTCAGCTCAAACTGCTGGAAAATCCCGATTATCAGTGGGACAGTGCGCGCTTGCTTCTCGGCTTTTTGTCGCGCCGTGATCAGCTTGCATCGATGCTTGCCGCTTACACGGGCGGGCTTCATGTCTTGCTCGGCAGTGAAAGCTTGTGTCCCGAGCTTCGCGGCTCCAGCGTGATCGTCACGCATTATTCGCCCGACGGTCATCAACGCGGCACGATCGGTCTGATCGGCCCCGTGCGTATGGATTATGCCGAGGCGATCCCGCAACTCGAATTCATCGCGGGTACGATGGAACGCCTGATGGCGGAGCTGTGGTGATTAGCGCGCTGAAAAATGCGTATACTGGTATCATATACTTCAAAGGAGATTACATAGTATGTGTGAAGAGAAAGAAACACCCGTGACCGAAGAGGTCACCGAGGAAGTGCTTGAGCAAGAGGTCGTGGACGAATCGGCGGCAAAAATTGCGGAGCTTGAGGCGGCACTCGCCGCACAGCAGGAGCAATACACCCGTATGCTCGCTGAGTACGCGAACTACAAGCGCCGCACCGAACAGGAGAAGGAGCAGATCGGACAGTTCGCCAAAGCGGATGTGCTCGCGCGTCTGCTTCCCGTGATCGACGATCTCGACCGTGCGGCGGATGCACCCGACGGCCCTGACTACCGCAAGGGTGTGGATATGATCGTCAACAAATTCCATGGCGAGCTCGAGAAACTCGGTCTGGCTGAGATCCCCGCGCTCGGCGAACCGTTTGATCCCGAGGTGCATCACGCAGTGATGCGCGAGGATGCGGACGGCGTCGAACCCGACACCGTGACCGAAGTGTTCCAGAAGGGCTATCGTTTCGGCGACCGTGTGGTGCGTCCGGCGATGGTACGCGTCGCAAACTAAGGAAAGTCAGAGCAAACGCTCTCTTTTATACAAGTACACACTCACTTATTATAGGAGGAATTTCAAATGGCAAAAATCATTGGTATCGACCTTGGCACCACCAACTCGTGCGTGTCGGTCATCGAAGGCGGCGAAGCGGTCGTCATCCCCAACGCAGAAGGTGCTCGCACCACGCCGTCGGTTGTCGGCTTCAAGAAGGACGGCGAGCGTATTGTCGGTCGTACCGCCAAGCAACAGGCGGTCAGCAACCCGGAGCGCACCGTATCGTCCATCAAGCGCGAAATGGGTACGGATTACAAAGTAACCATCGAGGGTAAGGCCTATACGCCGCAGGAGATTTCTGCGATGATCCTGCAAAAGCTCAAGGGTGATGCGGAAGCGTATCTCGGCGAGCCGGTGACCGAAGCGGTCATCACCGTGCCTGCATACTTCTCCGACGCGCAGCGTCAGGCAACCAAGGATGCAGGTAAAATTGCAGGTCTTGAGGTCAAGCGTATCATCAATGAGCCAACTGCGGCTGCTCTTGCATACGGTCTCGACAAGCAGAACAAGGATATGAAGATTGCAGTGTATGACCTCAAGTCGGAGGCCAAGCGGTCTTAGGAAGACAATGT
>JAZRTC010000031.1:0-1570 GCA_045651865.1 Acutalibacteraceae bacterium | reverse complement strand
TTGGATTTACGGTAAATTTCTGCTTAAACGTAAAGAAAAAATAAAAATCGACAAGCTTCTTAAGAAACCTGTCGATTTTTGGTGGAGACGGTCGGGATCGAACCGATGACCTCTTGAATGCCATTCAAGCGCTCTCCCAGCTGAGCTACGCCCCCATATATGCAGCGCCGCATCTCTGCGACGCTGTATACTTTATCATATCTTATTTTAATTGTCAAGCGGTTTTGCAAAAAATTCTCATTTTTCGCACAGTGCATCAACAAGCGCGGCAAGCTGCTCCCGCACCGCATCATTCTGTGCAGAACGGATCGTCACTGTCGGCTCAACGAAATGCAGATCCTTGCACGGTTCGAGCAGACCACGCATCACCTTCGCGGCAGTCGGTGCCCACGAACCGTTTTCGATCAGGCCGACAGTGCGGCGCTGATAATTCCGCTCGGTAAGCCCGTGCAGGAAGGTGCGCATAAACGGGAAGATATCGTTATTATAGGTCGTGGTTGCCACCACCAGCGAATCGTAGCGAAACGCATCTGCAATCGCCTGGTGCATATCGCACCGCGCCAGATCATACAGCACGGTCTTGCGATTCAGCTTTGCGGCAAGCTCTTTTGCTGCGGCGGCGGTATTGCCGTAAATGGAGGTGTAGGCAATCACCACGCCGTTTTCCTCAGGCTCATAGGACGACCACGCGTTATACAGCGCCAGCACGCGGTCAAGATCCTCCTTGAGCACAGGACCGTGCAACGGGCAGATCGTGCAAATCTCCAATGCCGCCGCCTTTTTCAGAAGCGCCTGCACCTGTGCACCGTATTTGCCGACGATGCCGATATAATACCGACGCGCTTCCTCCGCCCACGGCTCCTCGCCGTCGCCGAAGGTGCCAAACGCATCCGCCGAAAACAGCACCTTATCCGTGCTGTCATAGGTGACCATTACCTCAGGCCAATGCACCATCGGCGCCGTCACAAATGTCAGCGTGTGCGTGCCGAGCGACAGCGTGTCGCCTTCCTTTACGACCACCCGCTTGCTTTCAAACTCATCGCCGTAAAACGCCTTCATCATCGCAAAGGCTTTGGCGGTCGCCACAACAGTCGCCTCGGGATAGGCTTTTGCAAAGCGGTTGATATTCGCCGAGTGATCGGGTTCCATATGTTGCACAATCAGGTAGGTCGGTTGGCGTCCTTGCAGGACGGCTTCGATGTTGCTGAGCCAGTCTTCCCCGAACCGCGCATCCACTGTGTCGACCACCGCGATGGCTTCATCCAGCACCACATAAGAATTGTAGCGGATGCCGTGCGGCACGCGGTACTGTCCTTCAAACAGATCTATGTCGTGATCCTTCACGCCGACATAAAGAATATCTTTTGAGATCATCATAGCGATACGCTCCTTTTCTGCTAGTATAACACCTGTTACGGCAGCATATTCTTATAGAGTGAGTATACCATAGCCGCCATGCCGATGCAAGAAGCGACACGAAAAAAGTTGCACGGGATTTTCAGATTTTGCTTGCATTTTTCAAAACAGTATTGTATAATCTATATCGCACCTGCCGGTGTGATGGAATTGG
>JAZRTC010000030.1:0-23209 GCA_045651865.1 Acutalibacteraceae bacterium | reverse complement strand
AACGCCGGATACTGTGCGGTCGTCTGCACCGCATCGTGGTAGTCGTTCACGGGAACATTGGAGATGTTCGCCAGCGACCACGGAATGAACATGGAGTCGCCGTGCTCACCGAGCACATACGCGTGCACATTGCGCTGGTTGATGTTGTAGTACTCCGACAGGCGCGAACGCAGACGCGAGGTGTCAAGGATGGTACCCGAACCGATGATGCGGGACTCGGGCAGACCCGAATACTTGCAGAACGCATAGGTCAGCACATCAACGGGGTTACTGACGATGACATAGGTCGCATTGGGAGCGTACTTCACGATCTCCTCGGAAACACTCTTAAGCACATTCACATTGATCTGTGCCAGATCCAGACGCGACTGACCGGGCTTTCTGGCAAGACCCGAGGTGATAACCACGATATTGGAGTCCTTCGCATCCTCATATGTACCGGCGTACACCGAGCAGGGGCTGGAGAACGGGGTGCCCTGACGGATATCGAGCGACTCACCGAGCGCTTTTTCGCCGTTGATGTCGATCATGACGATCTCCGAAGCCGTACCGTTGATAGCCAGTGTGTAAGCGATGGTGGAGCCGACACTACCCGTGCCGATGATGGTAATTTTGTTCATACGATCTCCTCTTTCTGTTGATTTATAAATGTTTCGATAGACATATTGGTTGCTTGTTAAAAATTTAACAAACCATTACTATATATTATATCACATTTTGATCCTGTTTTCAATCCTTGATTCGCGATTTTTCTGTTAAAAACAGGGTTTTTCGCGTTAATCTTTCAGGATCTGTTCACCCGTCAGCGGATCAGGAAGGCGAAGCAGTGCCATGATTACCGCCATACGGACATAGACACCGTTTTGCACCTGCTCGAAATACGCCGTGCGCGGGTCGCTGTCGATTGCAGGGTCGATCTCATCCACGCGCGGGAACGGGTGAAGAACCGCCATATCCGCTTTTGCCGCTTGCATTTTATCGGCATCCAGCACATACAGACCTTTGAAGCCGAGATACTCCTCACGGCTGGCAAAGCGTTCCTCCTGAATACGCGTCATGTACAGCACATCCAGTTCGCCGATCGCCTGCTCCAGATCGGTGCAGACCGTGTACGGGATGTTGTTCGCCTTCACATAAGTCTCAAGCATATCCGCAGGCAACGACAGCTCCGCAGGTGAAATGAACACAAAGCGGATGCCGCTTTCTCTGGAAAGGCTTTTCACAAGCGAATGTACCGTACGCCCGAATTTCAGATCGCCGCAAAATCCGATCGTGATGTCGTGCAGACGACCGAGGCGCTTGCGGATCGTGTACAGATCCAGCAATGTCTGTGTCGGGTGATCGCCCGCGCCGTCACCGGCGTTGATCACGGGAATGGACGAATACTCCGCCGCCAACGCTGCCGAGCCGACCTGCGGGTGGCGCATTGCCGCGATATCCGCATAACAGCTGATCACGCGGATGGTATCCTCGATGGTCTCGCCCTTGCTGACGCTGGACACATCCGCCGACGGGAAGCCGATCACGCTTCCGCCGAGATTTTGCATCGCCGCCTCGTGCGATAAGCGCGTGCGGGTGCTCGGCTCATAAAACAGGGTGGCAAGCCGTTTGCCATCGGCAACATGAGCATACACCTGACGGTTTTTTTCAATAGAAGCAGCCGTGTCCAACACGCGGCAGGTTTCCTCATAAGTCAGATGAAACGGTGCGATCAGATGTCGGATCATATACAGATCTCCTTTCCTGTCAATCGTACAATAACTTGTTAGTTGACATACAGAACCATTGTTATTATAATACAGATGAATACATCTGTAAAATATATATTTGCGATTGTAATAATATCAAATTAAGATGTCAAAAGCAAAGGGGTATGTCTATGGATATCAACTATAATCATTATCGGATTTTCTATTATGTGGCAAAATACGGCAATCTCACACAGGCGGCAAATGCGCTTGTCAACAGCCAATCCAACATCACACGCACCATCAAGCTGATGGAAAACGAACTCGGTTGCACCCTGTTTGTGCGTTCCAACCGCGGCGTCAAACTGACGGCGGAGGGTGAAAAGCTGTTCACCCACATCCGCATCGCTGTGGAGCATATCCAGGCAGGCGAAGAAGAACTGTCGTCGCAAAAAAGCTCGCTGAGCGGCACCATCTCCATCGGTACCAGTAACATTGCGTTGCGCTGCTTCCTGCTTCCCGTCCTCAAGGAGTTCCGCCTGCGCAACCCGCGCGTACATCTGCGCGTCTCCAACCACTCCACCCCACAAGCAACCGCGGCACTCAAAAGCGGCTCGGTGGATCTGGCGCTTGTCACCACCCCCGTCGATGAACAGAAGTTCCTTCATGTGCGGAATGTCAAGCGGGTGGAACATGTCGCTGTGTGCGGCACCGCCTTTGCTGAGCTTGCAGGACGGTCGATCTCTCTGTCGGAGCTGATCGGCTATCCGCTGATATCCCTGGGCGCGCACACCAAAGCCCGCGAAGTACACGAGCAGTGGTTTGCCAAACACGGTCTTCCCTTCACACCGGAGATTGAAGCCTCCACCTCTGACCAGATTCTGCCGTTTGTCAAAAACAACTTAGGAATCGGTCTTGTCCCCGCCGAAGTGTTTGAGGATGAATACAGCGAACAACTTATCAAACTCCAGTTGCAGGAACCCATCCCTGAGCGACACATCTGTTTTCTGAAGCGGTGCGACCGCACGCTCAGCCTTGCCGCCAAAGAACTGGAACGGATGATTTTACAGGCATCCGAAAACTGAACCACAAAATGAGCAATGTGTTTCGGGCATTGCCTTTCGGCTTTTTATATGATATAATCACGGTAGCCAAAGGAGGTTGTTTTTATGAAACGGATCGCATCGATTATTCTGGCACTTGCTTTACTCGCACTGTGCTTACCGCTCGGCATAGCGGCAGAGGAGGAAACACGCACGATGAACTTTGCACAGATGCACGGCTATTACCGCACACTCGGACGCACCGTGGAACACAACAGCTGTCTGTATATGGACAATGTTGCCACAGGATTTGAGCTGTATTTCTACGGCAAGGGTGATGTCACGCTGAACGCCACCGTCGTGTGCAGTACAGACGGTGAAATCGCCCAATACCTGACCGTGATCGTAGACGGCGTGCGTTCCCGCGTACGCATTGAATGTGAAACGCTGCATAACGCCTACGCCAAATCCATTCCGCTGGCAAGCGGCTTATCCGAAGGCTATCACCACATCGAGGTGTATCGCCAGACCGAAGCGCAGGTCTCCAACTTCCGTGCCGAGACCCTGACCTTTACAGGTCGACTGCTTGCCACCCCGAGCGAACACCCCCTGACCATTGATGTGGTGGGCGACTCCATCTCGGGCGGCTACGGCGCGCTGTGGAACTCGTCGCTGGGTGTGAGCGACCCCGGCAGCAACCATCCGTATTATCAGGATGGCACGCAGACCTACGCGTTTCTGGCGGGTAAGGCGCTGGGTGCGGATGTGCGCGTGCTTCAATCCAGCGGCTACGGCTGTGTCGGCGGCTGGAACGGTCGCGAGGTCAACCTGCAGACGATGTACCCCTATCTCAACTGGTTCCGCAGTCAATCCTATTTGAACCCGTTTGATCCGCTCGCCGATATTGTCATCATCAACCTCGGCACCAACGATTACAGCACCCGCCAAAATAACAATATGTCCAACGCCGAATTTCAGGCAGGTGCCAAAAACCTGATGCAGATGGCACGGCAATACAATCCCGGCGCCGCCGTGATCTGGTGCACGGGTATGATGGGCTCCTATTATCCGACCGAAGTGAAAGCCGCCATTGCCGAACTGGGCGGCTCTGCGGAAGGCTACTATTTCCTGGAACTGCCCAGAGGACAGGGTGGTGCCGTATCTCACCCCAATGTTGCCCAGCAGACTGCCGCAGGTGATGTGCTTCTCAATTTCCTGAAAACCACAATCCTGCCCGCAGACTATACTGCACAGACCGCCACAGCGGCACAGCTTACTACGGTGATCAACGAAGCAAAGGCCGTCAGCGATCCTTCAGCGGCACTTCTGGGTGCCATCACCCGCGCCGAAACGGAGCTCGCCGTCAACACGACCGACCCCTATCGCCTGTATGCGCGTCTTGCCGATCTTAACGAAGCGATGGCAGGCGATGTGACTTCCGTAAACCTGATGCCCAAGCAATATATTTCCGAAACACCGACCGCCGCAGACGGCAAATCGTTTGTCTGGCCGTATTACAGCACCGACAACTCGGTTACATTGTACAAAGGCGGCGAAGGCGTCTATTGGCCGCAGATCAACACCGCGCAGTATCAGACAGTGGATATCGACGAAACACCCTATCTCCGTGTGGAATATGCGAGCAGTGCCGCATTCAATGTTTCGCTGACCTACCTCCAACCCGACGGTCACTACGGCTATGTCAATGCCGCGACCCTTGCAGGTATCACGGGAACCGATCTTCCCGCCCGCGAACGAGGTGTCACCACGGTTGACTTCGGCGCGTATATCCGCAAGCAAGGTCACGCCGACAGCGAAGGCCTCGTGTCGCTGATCAGCTGCGATCTGTATGTCATCGGTGAAACCGACAGCTATGTGCGTGTGTATGACTGCGCCTTCACCGACGATGCAGGCGAATCACCGCTGACCATCACGGGCAGCTATCCCGTCAAAAACGGCGTGCTGACCGGTGTCAAAGCGGGGACGACCGCCGATGCACTGATTGCCGCAATGGATCACAGCGAAGCACTTGTCGTCCGTGCCGCGGACGGTACAAAGGTAAGCGGCGAAGTTGCCACGGGTATGACGCTGGAGCTGACCCAAAGCGGCACGGTCGTGGACAGTGCCGTGATCGCGGTCAACGGCGACCTCAACGGCGATGCTGCTGTATCCTCGGCGGATGCACGCCTTATTCTCAAGGCGTTGCTCAATCAGGCATACTCCCTGACGGATGTGCAACGGCTTGCCGCCGATTCGGACGGTGACAACACCTTGACCACCGGTGATGCCCGCGCTATTCTGAAATCGACATTCTGAATCACATTATACATAAAGGAGCAGTTCCACACGGAACTGCTCCTTTTACTTTGTGCCGTTTTTAACAGATCGGTGCAAATCCGTCGCAAAAAAGAAGATCCGCTACAAAGCGGATCTTCCTTTGGGATTTGTGCTTGAAATTATTTCACGAACGATCTGAGCAATACACGCGCGTCCATCGAATCGACTTTGCTGTCCTCATTGATATCGGCGCGTTTTGATTCCTCTGCATTGACCGAACCACGGCCGATCGTAAGACCCACAATGACACGGGCATCGGCGGTGGTCACATCGCCGCTGGAGTTGACATCGCCGACCAGACCGTAGATTGCAGGAATCTCACGAACAAGATCGAGCGACTTCATAACAATTTCCGTACCGACCGCACCGACATTGAAAATGCGAATGGCGGTGATGGTCACATTGCCGTTGGTGGCAACCGATGCGGGAATCACATCTGCAAGCGGGATCGTTGCACGGATACGAGCGCCGTTGCCAACGAGATCTTCGCCGACAAACTCGCCCTTGATGTGCGTTTGAAGCGAATAGCTGGTACCGTCGCTGAGGAACAACACCATGCTGATCTTATCACCGACAATCGCATCAATTGCAATGGAATCGTTGAGCGAAGCCGTGATGCCGCTGATGGAGTTGTTCTCACCCTGATCGGTCATATTGTAGGTCACAGCCGGCCACGAGCCTTGCGTGACGGTCATTACATCGCCGCGTTCCTCACGGCTGACCGAAATCGTATGACCGTTCATCGAATTCTGCCACTTCTCCACATACGGTGCCATAAGCGATTCGCGGTAGCTTGTGGTCGGCGTCGTGCCGCCTTGTGCGCTGACCTGAATGGAAGCCAGATCCGACACCACATAGAACGAACCGCAGTTCGCCGAGGTGCTCTTGTACATCAGCACAACCGTCGCGCGACCCGTACCCGACGCAGTCACCTTGCCGTTCGAGTTGGTAAAGGTGATATCCGCACCGCCCGTACGCTTGACAATGGTGTTATAGAGCTTCTGATCCTGCGAGGTATAGCCGAGGCCTTGGATCGCCGTCGCTACGCCTTCTTTCATCTCATACTTATAACCTGCATCCAGACGGCGGACATACGCATTGTCATACTCAAGGTAGTCGGTGGTGATACCCTGAATACCGCCGAGATATGCCGTATCAAATGCCACCTTACTGTTATAAGTCCAGGGGTTGTAATTCAGACCGCGCTGACCGCCGAATGCCGTCACGCCGCTGATCATCGAGTTGGCGGCAGTGGTCTGGATCTGACCGAAGTTCGGATGGTAGGTCAGGTTGCCGCGCATAATAAAGCCCTTGGCATAGTTGATAATTGCGGACGGCGTCTTGTGGTCGGCAACCGCATTGGCAAGCCAGCCAACCGACACACCGGGAAGCTGAGAGCGCATACGCTCGCAATAGGTGTTGCCAAAGCAGATGCTGACAACCTGATCTTCCATGCCCATTTCCTTGACGATCGCCGCGGATTTGTCCACAAGGTTGGTGTCGTAGTTCTTAATTTCGATGATGCCGACAACATCGTCGGTCTGATCAATCAGCTCAAGGAACTGGCGAAGCGTTGCAATCTTGCCGTTCGCATAGCCGTATGCCGCGAGATTGTCGACCTCGTATGTCATCAACTCAGCATAGGTCGTGTTCTCAACCTTTTTCGTAGTATCTTCACAGTTGGTGAGCGTGTAGAGATATTCGTCGTGATAGATCACAACCACGCCGTCCGAAGTCAGACGGACATCCATCTCGATGAGATCCGCGCCATACAGCACCGCGCCGTAGAAGGCTTCCATCGTGTTCTGGTTCGCGTAGGAGCTGTAACCGCGGTGAGCATACAGGAACGGCGAACGAATAATGATCGGTGTGGAATCGGACGAGGAGTTGAACACACCGTTGGTGTTCTCATAGATCCACAGGGTTGACGCGTGATCGGTATCCACGATGCCGTTGACACCCTCGTAGATGCACTCGTATTTTTGCTCGGCGGTCAGATCACCGATGACCCATACATTCATCAGACGCTTTTGCAGATATTCGACATCGTCTTTGGTCACATACGCGGCATCCACCATCACGGTCTTTGCCCACGCCTTGTTGGTGTTGGCATACATAGCCGCGAGGTCATCTTTCGTTGCCGCCGTGCTGAGCTTGGTATAAAGCACGCCGTACATATTGACATTCTTGTCGCGCGCATATTTGAGAAGCGTGGCGTTATCGGACACCAGGAACGCATCCTTGAGACCCGCTTCGGTTGCAAAGGTCGTCAACGCATCCACGGTCGCCTGATCCTTGATATAAAACGCAGGAATGACTTTACCATTGGTCATATTCAGTGCGTTCGTCAACGATGCAATCACCGTGCCCCCGTCAGGCGTCGTGATGTTAAGATCTTTATTCAGATAGTACAATGTGGTGGACGGGAGTTTGGTGCCCGTCACAGATGCGTAGACATCCGCGCTCGTCACATGCGTGATGACAGAAGGCGGATTGACGATGTTGGTATCGGGAATATAGGTATTGTACATTGCCGGTTGCGTGACAATGGAACCCGTGAACTCCTTAACGGTGATATTGTCAAACTTCACCTTCAGGTTAGAGGTAGTGAAGCCGATCGAACCCGTGGTGAGATAGGGGTACGACGAACCCGTAGTATCCAGTGTCGTGTTGAACACCAACGAATTGCCGAAATAGAACTTCACATTCGCACCGCTGCAGATAACCTTCAGACGATAGGTTGTGTTCAGCGCCAGATCCACCGGCTGTGCCGCCTGATCGATCTTCTGGAATGCCGAACCGCTCTTACGAACGGACAGCTCATTCTGCGTCGTGGTTGTACGCACGCGCGTAGTCGCATAATAATACGGCTCGATGGCGCTGCTGGTACGGAAGATGACACCCGAATAACGCGAGCTGGTAGACAGCGCATAGTCGGAGGCAAGGATGGTGTAATCTGCCTCAAACACATAGTCGCCCTTGTTCTTCAGCTCCGAACCCGTGTAAAACACGCGGGTCTGCGAGTCGGTACCCAGACCGTTGATCACCAGACCGCCGTCTTGCACCTTGATATCGGTGATGCCCGAATCGCTGGAGATCGTCCAGTTGGCAGGCAGTGTGCCGTTTGCATAACTGTTGAAATTCTCGCTGTAGTAGACAGCATCCGCGGCAGACACAAAGGGCAGTGTCAATCCGCAGGCGGCTACCATCGTGATCACCAGTGCGACCACCGACGCCCAGGACAGAGCGCTTCTCGAGATGGTTTTCATAGTATTGCCTCCTTTATTGAAAAACGAAATAGGATTCCTTTTATATACTACCGCATTTGCGTGTAAAAGTCAACAGAAATCTGCGCGCCACACAGGTTTGTTTTGTGCATTTTCAAAAGAAAACCTTGTGTTTTATGCCGATTTATGCTATGCTGAATGAGAAAACGGAGGCGATACTATGGACTGGAACGCGTATATATACCCGACCGATAAACAACCGCTTGACCGCCTTGTCGACGGATACAGCCACACAGCTGTCTTTCGCCGCATCGCGTTTATCGGCGACAGTATGTCGTCGGGCGAATTTGAAACAGTGGACAAGGACGGCGTTCACGGCTATCATGATCTGTATGAATATTCGTGGGGGCAGTACATCGCCCGCAAAAACGGGCTGACCGCCTTCAATTTTTCCCGCGGCGGTATGACCGCAAAGGAATATATGGAAAGCTTTGCCGCCGAGCGCGGTTTCCTCGACGAAGACAAGGCGTGTCAGGCGTATGTGATCGCGCTTGGTGTCAACGACCTGCTTAATTTTCATATGCCGCTCGGCTCGATTGACGACATCGGCACCGACCGCGACACCTTCGCGCGGTATTACAGTGAGATCATCACGCGCTACAAGCAAATCCAGCCCGATGCGGTGTTTTTCTTTGTCACCATCCCCCAAAGTGACGATCCCCTTGTGCAAAAAGCTGCTGCTCTGCATGCGGAGTTGTTGCACGAATTTGCAAAGCGGTTTGACAACAGCTTCGTGATTGATCTGTTCCGCTATGCACCTGTGTACGATGCACGCTTTCGCGAACAGTTCTATCTCCACGGACACATGAGTCCGTCGGGGTATATCTTCACCGCACAGATCGTCGACTCTTACATTGACTACCTTGTGCGGCACAATCCCGACACCTTCCGCACCATCGGTTTCGTGGGAAGCGGGATCAAGTATAAGGAATAAACGACTTGCCACTACCATTGATGCACCGATTCCGCCCGACCCCAATCAAATCCATACCCATACAAAAAACCGCGGATGCAATGTGCATCCGGGGTTTTGATTTATTTTCGGCTTCTTAAAAAATCTTCCAGAATGATCACCGCTGAAACGGTGTCAATCACCGCTTTGCGTTTTTTGCCGCGGGTATCGGTCTGGTTGAGGAACCCGATCGCCGAGACGGTGGTAAGCCGTTCATCCCAGAAGGTAACGGGCAGACCCGTCATCTCCCCCAGTTGTTCGCCAAGAGCCTGACAGCGCTGTGCGCTTTCGCCGCAGGAGCCGTCCATATTGCGCGGCAAGCCGACAACCAGCATTTCGGCACGCTTTTCTTTAGCAAGCACTGCGAGCTTTTCGAGAAGCACCTCATCGCGGCGTTCGGTGATTGTACCGACAGGCGACGCGATCATCTCCATCGGATCGCTGACCGCCACACCCGTTCGCACATGACCGAGGTCGATCGCCATAATGACCATCTTACCACTCCTCGACCGTGCCCGTCAGTTCGGTCACGGAGGACAAGCCCTGCTCCTCACAGAAGGCTTTGAGTCCGTCAATGATCTTCAAAGGCGCATACGGATCGCGGAACAGTGCCGCACCGACCTGCACAGCCGCCGCACCCGCCATCATCATTTCTGCGGCATCTTCCCAGGTCGCGACACCGCCCATACCGATGATCGGGATATTGACCTTTTTGTACACCTCACGCACCATTCGCACCGCCACGGGGAATACCGCGGGACCCGACAGACCGCCGATGTTGTTCTTCAGAATCGGACGGCGGGTACGGATATCGATGCGCATACCGGTCAGCGTGTTGATGAGCGACACCGCATCCGCACCGGCGGCCTCTGCCGCCTGCGCGATGGAGCCGATGTCGGTAACATTCGGGGTGAGCTTGACGATCAGCGGACGGTCGCAAACCTTGCGCACTTCCGACACGACCGTCTCAACGCTTTCGCAGGAAGTACCGAAGCTCATACCGCCCTCTTTGACATTGGGGCAGGAGATGTTCAGCTCGACCATATCCACCTTTGCATCGGACACGCGGCGCGCCACCTCGCGGTATTCGTCAAGGCTGTGACCCGCGATGTTTGCCAGCACCGTGATATCACGCTGGCGAAGCCACGGCAGGTAGGTGTTGATAAACGCCTCCGAACCGGGGTTCTGCAGACCGACGCTGTTAAGCATACCCGAGGGGGTCTCGGCAATACGCGGGCCGGGGTTGCCCTGTCGCTCCAGCAAAGTTGTGCCTTTGCACGAAATACCGCCGAGCAGCGAAATATCGTAAAACTCGTTATATTCCATACCGTAGCCGAATGCACCCGACGCGGTGATCACGGGGTTTTTCAGTTCCACACCCGCAATCTTGACTCTCATATCCGTCATGTGAGATCCACCTCCGATGCTTCAAACACAGGGCCGTTCATGCACACGCGCTTCATCGCGGTGGAGCCGTCTTCTTCCTTCGTCTTACACGCACAGCCAAGGCACGCGCCAACGCCGCACGCCATTCTTTCTTCCATCGAGACATAGCAAAGGATGCCGTATTTCGCGGCAAGCTCCGCCACCTTGCGCATCATCACCTTGGGGCCGCAGGTGTACACGACATCGAAACTGCCGTTTGCCAGTTCCGCTTCGAGTGCTTGCGTCGTAAAGCCCGCAAAGCCGTAGGAGCCGTCGTCGGTGCACACGACCGTTTTCGCGCCGTATGCCTTGGCATCCTCCTCAAGGATAACCGCCGACGCGTTGCGGAAACCGCTGATGATGGTCGCATTGGCGCCGTAGTGACGGCACAGCGGCAACAGCGGAGGCGTGCCGATGCCGCCGCCGATCATCACTGCGCGCTTATCGTCATCGAGAAGCGGGAAGCCGTGACCGAGCGGGCCGAGCAGATCGAGCACATCGCCTTCGTTACGGGCGGCAAGCCAGTCTGTGCCCTTGCCGCGAATCTCAAACACCAGTCGCAGAATACCCGTCGCGGCATCAAAACCGCCGATAGAGATCGGACGGCGAAGCTCAAACGGATCGCACAGAATATTCACAAACTGTCCGCAGGTAGCTTTCGCGGCAATCTGCGGCGCTTTTAAAGTGAAGGAAAATACACCCTTGGCGATCTCCTCTTTATAGATCAGTTCACATTGTTCCTGCAAATAACGCATAGTCCTATCTCCTTACCACACGGAAGTCAGGTCGTCCTTCATACGCAGTGCCTCGCGACGCGCCGCACCCGCAAAGTCCGCGGGATCACAGCCCTCTTTCTTCCACGCGCACAGAATACCGCGCGAGGAGTTGACAATGGCACCCATACCGTCCTTATCAAACGCGGGGGCAACATCCGCCGCACCGCCGCCTTGTGCGCCGTAGCCGGGCACGAGGAAGTAGGTGTGCGGCAGGCGGGCGCGAAGCTCGCCGAGCTGTGCGGGATAGGTCGCACCGACCACCGCGCCGACAGCGGAATAGCCACTCTCGTCAATGGTGTCCGCACCCCACTCTTCGCACAGGTCACCCATACGGGCATAAAGAGCTTCGCCGTCAAGCAGTTTGTCCTGCAGTTCGCCCGACGAGGGGTTGGAGGTCTTGCACAGCACAAAAACACCGCGGTCGCGCTCCTTGCAAATGGAGAGAAGCGGCTTGATACCATCGGAGCCGAGGTAGCCGTTGACCGTCAGGCAGTCGCCGTCAAACGGTGCATAGCTCTCGCCGTCCACATCCACAAGGCCGAGGTGTGCCGCCGCATACGCTTCCATCGTCGTGCCGATGTCGTTGCGCTTGCCATCGGTGATGACATACATACCCTTTTCTTTGGCATACTTGATCGTCTCGACAAGCGTCTTGACACCTGCCCAGCCGTACAGCTCATAATATGCCGCCTGCGGCTTGATCGCCGGAACGATGTCGTACATCGCGTCGATCAGCGCCTTGTTATATTCCAGCACTGCTGCCGCAGCACCCTCCAGCGTCTTGCCGTACTCGGCATACGCCTTCTCCTTCAGAAATTCCGGCAGATAGTCAAGACGCGGATCCAGTCCCGCCACCGTGGGGTTTTGCATAGCCTTGACAGCCTCGACCAATCGTTTCATACCCATAATGTACTTCCTCCTTATTGTCAGTCGGCATCGTATACCATACGACCGCCGCAGAATGTTGTTTTTACGCGTCCTTTGAGGGTCATCCCCTTGAACGGACAGTTTTTCGATTTGCCGTGGAGTTTTTCAACATCCACCGTCCATGTCTCATCGGGATCAAACAGCACGATATCCGCCGCCGCGCCGACATTCAGTGTGCCTGCGGGGATCCCCGTCAGCATGGCAGGAGCCGTGGACATTGCGCGAAGCAGCTCCATCAGCGACAGATGCCCCGCGTGAACGAGATAGGTCAGACTTGCGGCAAGCGAAGTCTCCATACCAACCGAGCCGTTGGGCGCCGTTTCAAACACCGCTTTTTCCTCAGGGGTGTGCGGCGCATGATCGGTCGCGATGGCACACAGCGTGCCGTCCTTGAGTCCTTCGATCAGCGCTTGCTGATCCGCCTTTGTGCGAAGCGGCGGACTCATGCGGTAGTCTGCATCCTTCGCCCGAAGCGACTCATCGGTCAGGGCGATATAGTGCGGAGCGGTTTCGCCCGTCACCTTGATGCCGTTTTTCTGTGCATCACGGATCAGCTGTACGCTGTATGCCGTGCTGACATGACAAATATGTACAGGGCAACCCGTTGCCGCCGCCAGCGCGATCTCACGCGCCGTACCGACTTCCTCGGCAGAACGCGTCACGCCGGGCACGCCGATCTCACGGGACACATTGCCCTCATTCATCAGACCGCCGCGAACGAGCGACAGCTCCTCGCAGTGCGCCATTAACAGCGAACCTTCTGCGTGTGCCGCTTTGAGTGCCTTTTCCACCTGATCGGCAGTCAGGATCGGTCGGCCGTCATCGGAAAACGCCGCCGCACCCGCCGCTTTCAGTGCGGGGATATCGGTCAGGTCTTCACCTTTCAGACCTTTGGTGACCGCGCCGACGGGATACACATGCGCATCCGCCGTTGCCGCTTTTTCAAGAAGCGCCTTGATCACCTCGGGAGAATCCAGCGCGGGGGTGGTGTTGGGCATTGCAAATACCGAGGTCACGCCGCCTGCCGCCGCCGCACGGCAACCCGTGAAGACATCTTCCTTGTGTGTCTGACCGGGGTCGCGCAGATGCACATGAAGATCTACAAGACCCGGAGCGGCAACCAGTCCCGCTCCGTCGATCACCATCGCGCCGTCTGCAGAAAGGGTTTCCCCCACCGCGGCGATCACACCGTTTTCAATTTGAATATCCGCCGTGGCGTCAAACCCGCTCGACGGGTCCATCACACGCGCACCGCGAATGAGATAGCGTTCCATACCTATCCCTCCCAGGCATATATAGTTATTATACCATATTTCCAACGAAATGCAATATATTTATCCTATAAGACCCCCTTGCCTAAAGGGGGTCGACACGCAAAGCGTGTCGGGGGGATAGCGTTTGCTCTTGCAAACGCATCATCCGTTACGGATGATCGGCTAAACTCATTTTTACAATAAAATCAATATAATCACACACACCTCGAAAATTCCGAATCACATCATTATTGGGGATGCGGATCACCTTCAAATTGCGAGATTCTATCTTTTCTGTACGAATACGGTCTTTTAACAAACCCTTTTCTTCATAATGCTGTGAGCCGTCCAATTCGATTATCAAACGCGCCTGATGGCAATAAAAATCCACAATATAATTGTCAATTACTTTTTGACGAAGAAAGCGAATGGGATATGACCGAAGAAACCCAAACCACAATTGTCGCTCTTCTTTTGTCATATTCATACGGAACAGTTTTGCATTGTGAGTTAATTTTGGATTGTGCTTTCGTTCCATAAATATCCCCCAGTCAAACGCTACGCGTTTGCCAGCCCCCTTTAGGCAAGGGGGCCAACGGTTGCCACAAGACAGTATAGCACAATCCACCGGTTTCATCAACCCTCACCCCCTACAACACCACTTCAAACACATCCCGCATCGGGCGGCAGGAAAGCTCGTTGCCGCTTAAATCAACCTGCGCGAAATCAACCGCGTGGATCACACTGCCATTATAGGTTTTGTAATAATACGCGCCTGTGCGCAGATTCATACAACAGCTGTACACCGTAATTTCACAGCGTCCGTCGGGCATCACGACACATCCGCGCGGATGCGCCACGCTGTCGAGCAGATGAAACATCTGCATCACGCTTTGCTCCTCCGTGCCGTCGCACACACTGTGTGCCCTGCCGTATGCCGCGCGCACAAAGCGATCGGTGGAAGAATAGCCGCCGGGGAGTCCTTCCGTACCCATCCCGCGGCTGTACAATGACAGTGCCGCCTCGCCGAAGTTTTGCGACGGCGTATGCGGTGTCAGTTGTGTATAGCGCGAAAGATTCGCCAATTGAAAATCAAACGGCGGACTGTTTGTAAGCACCCCGATGGGATTTTCCGAAATCTGCAAACCACCGTTTATCATCTCCACCGCGACGCACTGCGCTTTGTCCGCCAGCATCCAGTGAAGCGGCGTGCAAGAAAGCTGTTCGCTGTAATCCATCGCCGCAATCGGTGTTCGTCGCAGAAGTTCGCACGCTTCACCGACCGTGCGGCAGGATGCCAGCACAAGCGGGATCACCTCAAACGGCGCTACCGCACCCTCGCACGGCGGCGCATAGTGCGCATACTGCGGGAAATTGAGTCCCGCCATTGCAAGCCCGTGTTCGTTGAGCGCATCGTAATACAATGGAAATCCGTCGGGTACATACGCTGTGCCGAGCATCGCATAATGTCCGACAAGCGTCGGCAACTGCCGAAACGGCAACGCAAACTGCCGCGGCGTATGCACCAGCTCCTCCTTATAATGGAACTCCAGATCGAGATTGCGCCCGAAATAGGTATCGCTTGTTGTCAGCGAAATCGCGGTGCACATACACACCTGCCCCCTTGTCTTTTTTGTAAAAACCGCGTATAATTCTCTTTGAGGTGAAGGCTATGAAAACCATCGTTCCTGCATACTACCCCACCTTTCGTTGCATTGCCGACCGCTGTCGGCACAGCTGTTGCATCGGATGGGAAATTGATATTGATGACGATACCGCCGCCAAGTATCGCACCGTCGGCGGTGAACTCGGCGAGCGGCTGAAAGCCGCTATTGTTTGCAATGAAGACGGATGTTCTTTTCGTCTTGATGAACAAGAACGCTGCCCGTTCCTGAACACAAGCGGACTGTGTGACATCATCACGGAACTCGGTGAGGATGCCCTTTGCCAGATCTGCACCGATCATCCGCGATTCCGCAATCACTTTTCCGACCGTACAGAGATCGGACTCGGACTGTGTTGCGAAGAAGCAACGCGGCTGATCCTGACAAGTGAAAGTGACAAACTGACCGTCCTTGACGATGACGGTGACAACGCTCTGCTTTGGGATGATGAGCAGGCATTGCTGTCCGCGCGCGACGAGGTATTCACCATCGCCCATGACCGTTCCCAAAGCATCCATGCACGCGAGCAGGCGATCCTGCGCTTTGCCGAGCGTCAATCACTTGACGGTGAACAACTCTATTCGCTGCTCTCCCCGCTTGAACGGTTGGAAGATGACTGGAGCGGCACCTTAGCACTTCTCCTCACGGCACCCGATGAAGAACCGCCGCAAGAACTGGCGATTGCTTTTGAACGCTTGCTGGTGTATTTCCTCTATCGTCATTTGCCCGACGCGCTGGATGACGACCGCCTTGCACAGCGCATCGCCTTTGCCGCTCACAGCGTCAAGGCGCTCCGTCTGCTGTGCGCCGCGTCGGGAAATACGCTTGACGCACTTCTTGATCTTGCCCGCCGATATTCCTCGGAGATTGAATATTCTCAGGAGAACATCGACGCGTTGCTGGATGCGTTTTAAAAGAAGTATGGAATGCTCCGCGCGGTTTTATGCACCCTGTGTCTGTCAGCTGTTCATGTTCTTCCGATGTTGCGTAATTACCGCACCATAAAAATAAGCCCTCCGCCAAAAGCGGAGGGCTTTGCTGTTTGTATTCGATTATCGTGCCGTCACTTTCTTGGACACAACGGTCATCACGACCGCGCCTGCGGCGAGGATTGCCAGAAGTGCCACATTCAGTGCATCCGACACATCCGCCGTACCGGGCGAGTTGGTCTTGGTAGTCGTGGTGGTTTGGCCGGGGTCGAAGGTCTCACCCTCGTTGTAGTAGCACGCAAACATCCACGCGTCCTCGAGGTCGCCACCGATAAAGCCGGTCTCGCCGTACCAGTTGTGATAAGCACCGATGCGGGTGAACATTTCGATCAGATCCACCGTCAGCGGATACACGCCCGTAGCTTCATCCGCGCAAGCATAATACTCGGCAAACGCCTCGTAGAAATCGGTGTGTTCGATAACATTGCCGTTCTCATCCGCCAGCACTTCCTTGAGCTGTCCGTAATTCTGGGCATCCGCAAGAGAAAGCAGCGAATCGTTCAGGCACGCATACAAAATCGGGCCGTACTTATCGTTGAGGTGATAGAAGCCATCATCACCGAGAATCGCTTTGTCGTTGACATCGTCAAAGGTGTCGACATACATCATCTCGTCAAAATCGCTCTCCAGCACAAACGGCTCGGGCGTGACCTTGTTCTTGTAGATGATCCACGGCACTTCTTCCTCCAGGATAAGCTCCTCGTAAGTCACGGTGATTTCCGCGACATTCTCCGCACAGTTGATTGCCACATAGATACCCTGTCCGACTGCCGTGCAATCCCACGCAACCTGCGTTGCATTCACATTGTCGGCAGAGGGCATATTCTGCACCCACATATCGGTGAAGCTGACAATGCCGAGCACGCCGTCCTCGGTCGAAATGGTGTACTTACCGATTTCCTCGGGGGAGAAGCAGAACACCGTGTACGGATAGGTCGCATCCACGGGATACTCCTTCGTACCAACCGTCAGCATCTGATCGCTGATGGCATAATTGACCTCTTCTTCATCTTCGGGGTCATCACTGGGATCGTCATTGTTGTCGTCATCGTCGCTGACCTCGCCTGCCACAAAGGCAAAAGTCCAGTCGATCGAGCCGGACGGACCTGCCCACGGGCTGTTCGGGTCATAGGTGTTGATGCAGATGTTGACTGTTGCACCAGCCTTCAGGTCGATGGATTCCGTAGCCACCACCGGGGTGTCATCGGAATAATGGGGATCGCCGTAATAATACGAATCATAATCCTCAGGATCTGCAGGGATGCCGTTGAGGTTGAACTGCCAGCTGCCCGTGCTGTTGATGGTCACGGTTGCTGTGCCGTCCTTTTCGGCGGTGTAGGTGTAATAATAGCCGTTGCCGTTTTTGATCACAGCGGTATTCTTGCCGACCGCAGGTGCCACAGGGTAGTCGCTGCTGCCGACTTCGCTGAAGCTGATACTCACACCGACATTGCCCGCGGGATTGTTGTACGCATTGGCAGGATCGTAGGTCGCCGCAAAGACCACCACTTCATCGCCCGCCTTGACGGGAACTTGCTCGTTGTAGCAAACAGGCTCGTCATCCGACCAGTGGTTGTCGCCGTACTTGCCCTGCGTCACATTGCTGGCAAAGAAAATCCAGCCGATATCGTTGTAATCGTCGTCAAATGCACCGACGCCGACATTGATTGCGCCGTCACCCGGAGCGATGACCTTGTAGTAATAGCCCGCGTTGCCTGCCTCCAGCGCTTTGGTCACATACGCGTTGAGCACACCGATATCATAGAGATCCTCCAGTGTGACCAGCTCGGGGTTGTCAACCGAGCCCGTCGTGTCTTGCGCCTGACCTGCCGTGAGGTTGAGCGTCACGCTCATCGTCTGCGAACCGCTGTTGTAAAGCGTGAACCAGTTGCGCTCGACAATCATCTGGAACGAAGCCGTCTTGCCGCTCGCAGGAACAATCTGCGTGCAATATTGGATCACATTGGCAAGCGACACATTCGCCGATGCATCCACGGTCGAGCCGTTGCTGTTCGCCGCCTGCACATACACCGTTGTATCCGCCGGCACATTCACCACCAGCGCCGTGCCGACATTCAGCACATACATATCGCTGTAGTCGCCTTTTGCCGCGCCGACCGACACCGTCATCGGCACCAGCAGCACCGACAGCGCCACTACAAGTGCCAACGCCGCTTTCATCATATGTTTCATGGTATTTCCTCCTTAAAAGATAGATGGGATATCCATTATGCCTTTGATCGGCAAAATCTTACGCAAACACACCAAACCAGGTGATATCGGTTGCGGGGTATTTACCGCGCTTGTTGGGGATGGCGCCGACATTGATCAGAATCTCATCGCCCGCCTGCACCTCAAGCTCAATATAAGTACCTTTCGCATCCGTCAGTGCATCCGCCTCTGTGGTGCGCTGTGCGGAATTGCGGTTGTTGGTCGCCAGCATCATGCTATCCGTTGTTGCCGAGATATACAAACGGAGTTTGCCGCTCTGCGCCGCCGTATACTTGTAATAGTAACCCGTGTCGGCGCCTTCTGCCAGGCTGATCTTGTTTTCCGTAGTAATATTGCCGACCACAACGGGATTCATATAGCTTCCCGTACGGTTGCTGAAGGACAGCGTAAACGAGGTTGCCGCACTGCCGGTGTTGCCGATTTCAAAGCTGACGGCATCCGAAGCCAGCGCATTGGGTACAGTAAAGGTCACCACACCGCCGTTGGCATCATACCGCACGCCGTCACACACCACATAGGCATTGGCGTCCTGAATGGTCAGCACCATATCGCCCACACGGTAAATATCGTAGAACAACGACTGACCCGCAGGGATGCTGACCGTGGTAACGGTCATATTCTCGGTCGGATACTCCAGATACGGTTCGCCCTGGCTGCCCGCACCGAGGATCTCCGCACCGTTGGGATTCGTTGCAACCGCCTCGGTTGCCTGAGTTGTCGGTGCCTGCGTGGTGGTCGTAGTGGCAACCGTTGTGGTCGTCGTGGTTGCCTTCGTGGTGGTCGTGGTTGTGGTCGCCTTCGTGGTAGTCGTCGTGGTTGCCTTCGTGGTGGTCGACACAGCGGTCGTCGTGGTTGCCGTCGTATCATCACTGCCCGGCGCATCCGAACCGCCGCCAAGCACCAGCACCAGCGTGATCACCAGTGCCGCCAAAGCAACTGCCGCCGCGCCCACAATAAACCATACTTTTTTATCCAGCGTTTTCAGCTTGGCAATCAGCTTCGTGAACTGTTCTTTCATATCTTATGCTTCTCCTTGCACTTCCACAGTATAGGTCTTGCTACCGCTCTCGAGGTAAATTTCCGCCTCGCCCGTGTAGCTGTAACCGGTCGGGCAGGACAGCACCGACAGCTTGTGACCGTCTTCGATTTCAAGATCAAACAGCGCCACACCGTCAGCGCCTGTCACCTTCGGCACGCAGATATCCTTGCAGATCTGGATCATCACACCCTGCACGGGAGCGCCGTTCCGGTCGACAACCTTCACTTCAAAGCTCGCCGCCTGCGGCTGAGTGGTCGTGGTGGTTGCCACCGTCGTCGTGGTGGTATTTGCATCGCCCTGCGGCTCGTTGGTATCGTTGCACGCACACAGGCAAAGTGCCATACACAGCACAGCGATTGTTACACACAGAATCTTTTTCATAAATATCGTCTCCTTTTAACCCAGATCGCTCAGATTGCGAACGGTTTGTTGTACATAGTCATCGGCGGTGTAATGCGCAAACAGTTTTTCAAACACACCGACCTCGGTCACTGCCCCTTTGTGGATCATGGAGATCATGCCGTAACGGTCGATCACCACTGTTGTGGGATAGGAGGTCAGGTTCAGGAACGACTGCCACTCCTCGCCGCCTTTCACCACGGGAAAGGTCAATCCGAGGTTCGCGGCATAGGTCATCACCGATTGCGCCGTGCCGTCATACGGATTGACGGCAAGCACCTCGATATCGTCGGCGTATTGTTTATACGCGTTTTCGAGATACGGGAACTCCGCACGGCAAGGGCCGCAACCCTCAAACCAGAAATTCAGCACCACGGCTTTCTTCGTTTTCAACAACTCCGACAGCGTGTATTCGGTGGCGGGAGTCGACGATGTCGCGGAAGTATCGCCCGCTGTCACGGTGAAATCACACATCATATCGCCCAGCGACATACTATGATCGGCAATGCCGCCCTCTTGCAAGGACGCTTTGAGTGCGATCACCGTCTGCACTTCGGCACAGACATAGTTCTCCTCCGCCGTATACCAGGCGGGTACCTCTTTAAGCACCGCATAATAGGTCGCTTCGGTCGCTGTAAACGCGGTCACACCCTTGTCATCGGTATGTCCCGCCCACACCAGATCGGTGTGCGCTTCATCGGCATACACAAACACGCCGATATCGCTAAGCGGCATACCGCCTTCGGACTGCACCGTGACGGTATAGTCCGTTTTCTGTTCCGCCGTGTTGCAGGCGGTCAGCGACAGGGCACATACACACACGGTCAGCCACATCGCCGCCGCACGCATCCATACAGATCGTTTCATCGTTTAGCCCTCAATGTAACAGCACATCAGCAACCACGCGAGATCCGCATTGATGGTAGGATCGTTGGCGCCGTTGGCATCCTTGAAAATATAACCACTGCCTTCAATATCCCACCAGCCGGTATAGTCGCCGCGCTGTTGGATGATGTATTTGAGATCTTCGGTCAGCGGATACACACCCTCTGCCTCATCGACATACTTGATGTATTCGAGCAAGCATTCGGAGTAGCTTTCTCTCTTGATGAATGTTCCGTCTTCATCATAAAAATATTTCATTACACCCGAGCGGTCCAGCATGGTTGCGAAACACGCAATGTAGTCGCAATCCTCTGCCAGTCGCACCAGAACAAGCGGACCGTTGGCATCCTTCAGATGATAGAAGCCGTCCTGCTCGTTGAACACAAGTTTATAGGTATCGGTCGCGGCGGTCAGATCAAACTCGCCGAGTTTGGCGCCTGCAGGCAGGTGGTATTCGGAAAGTGTCGCTGTTGCCTGATACACCGTCCACGGTTCATCCTCAATCGTCTTTTCGGGATCACCCGTGCGCTCGATCGTGATCACACAGCCTTCCGACGCATTGTCCACACCAAGGACATATACCGCCGTGCCGCCGTCTCCTGTACCGATCATGCCCGCTCTCACCGAGATGGAAAACTTGCCGTCGATCGGTTCTGCCATATTGATGGTCTGCACAAAGTGCGGTGCGCCGTAATACCCGAGCACCGCGTCGGTGCCTTCCGTCACGGAAAACTCATACATACCCGCTTGCGTGGGTGCAAAAAGAACATAGCTGCGCTTGCCGGCTTCGGTCTTGATATAGGTGCAACCGGTTGTTACGGCATATGCGTCATATTCCTCGCTCTCAACTGTCAGCACCTGCGGTTCGCCCGACACCGTTTTTGCAAGGATCGCATCCACAGACGGCTTCTTTGCCGTCACCTGCAACGCAGGGTTGTAGTAATACTCCGCTTCGCTGTCGGTGAAAGACAGCTCTACTGTATAATCGCCCTTGGGGAGCGTTTTGGTCGCAACACCGTTCTCATTGCAGGCTTGCATAGCAACCTGCTGACCGTCCTGCATAAACCGCACCACAACGCCTGTGGTATAGGGCGTGCCGAGGGCATCCTTCACCGCAACGCTGTACTCCTTTTCGGAGCTGCAGCCCGCCAGTAACAGTGTCATGCACATCGCAACCGCCAGCAGACCCGTTGCAAAGCGTTTTGTCATCTTACTCATATATATCACCCTTTATGCACCGAGATGATCGTAATAATAGCACACCTTCAGCCAGGCGTTTTCCACATCCTCAAAGGTGTATTTGCTCATCAGCATCTGGAGAAGTTCGGCAAGGCGCGCATCCACAGGCACACAGCCGTCGGTCTCGCCGCCGTTATGCAGAATCTTTGACAGATAACCGCGGATTTCTTCGGTGTAATCCTTACCCGTACCGTGGTAACGGCCCTCAAAGACATCCTCAATCTGATAGAGCTCGGCGTTTTGATCGTATTCCTCGCCCCACAGCTTCTTGAGATACTCCTTGGTCTTTTGGACATCGTTGCCGTTTTGCTTCAAATATGCCAGCACTTCGCCGTCGGTTTCCGATTTGGAGAAGTCAAAGCCACCCATCTCAATCATGCGGGTAATCGACTGACTGAACACCGTTGTGATTCCCTCGAAATCGGCATAAATCGCACTGCCGCCGTCTTTGTCGTAATAGTAGCCGTCACGGAGTTCCGGGGTAATGCCGCCTGTGACGATATCGTACATCTGGGTACCCGAAGCATCACTGTCATAGGTGAAGTAGCCGGGTGCCGCCAGTCGGAACATCTCATAGGACGAGCCGATGTATTCGGCATCGTAATAGATATAACCGGTTGCGTACACATCCCAGAACGCCATATTGATGTAGTATTTCTTGCCCGCTTCCATATAGTAGACCATCGAGCAGTTGATGGGGTCTGCATACATTCTCTCGTCGTGCTCGTAGGTGTAGATCACTTCGCCGTTTTCGTTGAAGATCCAGGCTTCAATACCGTCCTGATAATCACTCTTGGAGGTGAAACGGTACACACCCGAGGTGCTGGGAACGAACTCCGAGAACAAGCCTCTGGGGATGATCGCGCGGTCATAGTAGAAATAGTTGGTCGCGACATCCTTGCCGAGCGTCGTGTCAAATGCACAGAAGGTTGCCAGACCCTTGATGGGATCCTGAAGCTGAGCGCCGTTTGTGCCGTACGCTTTATAGTATTTGCACATTTTGAGCCATTCGTTCGCATCGCCGTCAAAGCCCGCGACCTCTGCCACTTGCTTGAGCATCTCAGCAAGCTCCTT
>JAZRTC010000029.1:0-5526 GCA_045651865.1 Acutalibacteraceae bacterium | reverse complement strand
GGGCTTCAGATTCCCGTCGCAAAGAAAAAGAGAGCGCAGTCCGATGGACTACACTCTCTCTTTTTGGTGGAGGCGACGGGAATCGAACCCGTGTCCGAAAATCCATTCACACAGCTTTCTCCGGGTGGAGTTTGTCGTTTGGGATTCCCCTCAGCGCACGCCGACAAACAGGCTTACGCTTACGGTAGCCACCCCGTCATGACAAAGGCAGTGGCGAGCCTCTGTTCACGTTGACCGCTAATCGACGCCCTATCCTAAGTCGCGGTAGTCAAAGGTAGGACGCGCAGCACGAATTAGGCCGCGAGAGCAACAGTATTGTTGTCGTTTAATTTTAAAAAGTGTCAGGTTTTATAGCGGTCCTGCACCGCTACCCGCTTACCATATTGCAAGATCCCCGTCGAAACCTTTACGCCCCCATATAATCAAAATGTGTGAACATTATAACGGAAATATACCGCTTTGTCAAATGTATATTCTGACAGCGGCGATTCCATACTATTCCTGATACCAACTTGAAGGAGTGGATTTCGCAATGGTGGAGCAGGATACGATCAAATTGTTGCGCGAGTGTGATGCAGGGGTAAAGATGGGTGTCAAATCCATTGAGGATGTCATCGGGCATGTCCGTACGCAGGAGTTGCGCGAATGTTTATCGTCGTGCAAGGCGGCGCACCAGAAGCTCGCGGCGGAGATTGAGGCGGCGCTGGATCGGTTTCACGATGACGGCAAAGAGCCAGACCCGATTGCCAAGGGCATGTCGTGGATGAAAACAAACTGCAAGCTGGCGATGGATGAATCGGATGAAATGATCGCCGATCTGATGACCGACGGTTGCAATATGGGTGTGAAATCCCTGAGCCGTTATCTCAATCAATATGCGGCGGCAGATGAAGCGTCAAAGGATATCACCAAACGGCTGATCAAGCTGGAGGAACGCCTGGCTGTGGATATGCGCGGGTTTTTTTAACGCGTCGTTTTTACAGGAACGCCGATACGGCGTTCCTTACATATATTTCACTTGCGTCGTCTTTCAATCTATGCTATACTGAAAAGAAGGAGGCGATAGCTATGAAGATTGTCATCACCGACTGGAAAACCGTGACAGACGGCGACCTGACCACCGCACCGATTGAGCAATTCGGCGATGTGACGGTTTATCCGTTGACAGCACCCGAGCAGATCGCCGAGCGCATTAAAGATGCGGATATCGTGCTGTGCAACAAGACCCCGATGACGCAAGCGGTGCTTGAGCACGCCGAAAACCTGAAATACATCGGCCTGTTTGCCACAGGCTATAACAATATTGATCTCGCCTACACGAACGCGCGCGGCATCACGGTGTGCAATGCGGGCGGGTATTCCACCGATGCGGTTGCCCAGCATGTGTTTGCCATGATCCTCAGCTTTATGAGCCGCGTGGAGGATTATCGCCGTTTCTGTGCGGACGGCAAATGGATCGGGAGTGATGTATTCTCGCCGTTTTGCTTCCCGATGCAGGAGCTTGCAGGCAAAACGCTCGGCATTGTCGGCTTTGGCAATATCGGCAAGGCGGTCGCGAAGATCGCGCTGGCTTTCAATATGAAGGTGCTGTGCTACACCCGCACACCGCGGCAGGCGGAGGGTGTGGAGTTTGTGGAGCTTGACGAGCTTCTGGCGCGTGCGGATATCGTGTCACCGCATTGCCCGCTCAACCCCGATTCGGCAAAGCTGTTTAACAAAACGGTGTTTGCACAGATGAAGCAAGGGACGCTGTTTGTCAACACCTCGCGCGGCGGTGTCGTGGACGAAGAGGCACTGCGCGATGCACTTGTCAGCGGCCATCTCGGCGGCGCGGCACTCGATGTACTCGATGCCGAACCGATGCGGGAGGATTGCCCGCTGTACGGCATAGAAAATTGTCTCATCACGCCTCATGTGGCGTGGGCGCCGCTGGAAACCCGTGCGCGCCTGCTTTCGCTGGTGTGCGATAATATTGCGGCGTTTTTGAACGGCAACCCGCAGAATGTAGTGAAATAAGAAAGAGGAAAACATAAGAACTATGATAGGACTTGGAACGATTGTCAATGTCATCGCCGTGCTGGTCGGCGGCGGAGTCGGCTTGTTGCTTCGCGGTGGTATTCCGCAGCGGTTTCAGAAGATTTTGATGCAATCCCTCGGACTCAGCACCATGGTGATCGGGTTGGGCGGTTCGCTCAAGGAAATGTTTGTGATCGACGGCGGCGCCATTTCAACGCAGGGAACGATGCTGTTGATTTTATCGCTGGTGGCAGGCAGTTTTCTCGGTGAACTTCTGAAAATCGAGCAACGGCTCGACAGTCTCGGCGAATGGATCAAGGATAAAGTCGGCGCGAAGAACGATGCACATTTTGTGGAAGGATTTGTGTCGGCGACGCTGATCATCTGCGTCGGTGCCATGGCGATCGTCGGTTCGCTTCAGGATGGCTTGACGGGCGATCCTTCAACACTGATCACGAAATCCATTCTGGACTGTGTGTTGCTTGTCGTGATGGCATCGACTTTCGGTGTCGGATCGCTGTTTGCGGCGATCCCCGTGGGACTGTATCAGGGAGCGATCACGCTGTGTGCGGCATTTGCGTCGGCGTGGATGAGTGATCGCCTGATCGCGAATCTGTCGCTCGTCGGCTCGGTGCTGATCTTTGTGGTGGGATGCAATGTTGCCTTTGGCAAAAAGTTTTCACCCGCCAATATGCTTCCGGCGCTTCTGGGCCCCGCTGTGTATGAAATCGTATTATATTTTCTGTAAGAAGAACGGCAAAACATCTTGCGTGTTTTGCCGTTTTCCTGTATAATAAAAGTATGTCCGACAGTTTAAAAGAAATGAGGGATCGTTCAATGGCTATTACCTTTGACAAACAAACCAAGTTCTTTCATCTGACCACCAAAAATACCAGCTATCTGTTCGGTATCTTTGACAACAACTATCTGTACAGCCCCTACTACGGCCGCCGTATGCGCGAGGGCACCGACCTCAAGCGTCTGTGGCAAAAATACCCCTCGGGCTTCTCTCCGAACTATGAGGGCGCACCCAATGTGGATTATGCGCTTGACCTGATTCCGACCGAATACCCCGCTTACGGCGGCGGCGACTACCGCTCGCCCGCGGTCGGTGTTCGTTTTGAAAACGGCAGCCGCAATGTGGACTTCAAATATGTGTCCCACACCATCACCGACGGCAACGAGGAGCTTGAGGGTCTGCCGAGCCTTTCGGGCGGCGACCAGACGCTCGAAGTGCTGGTGCGTGACGAGTTCAGCGGCGTGGAAGCGGTGCTTCGCTATGTCGTGTTTGAGGACATTGATGTGATCGCCAGAAGCGCGAAGATCGTCAACAACTCCAAGGGTACGATTTTTGTCAACCGTGCACTGAGCATGAGCCTTGACCTGCCCATCGGCGACTACGATATGATCGGTCTGTACGGCACGCACATCCGTGAGCGTCAGATCGACCGCACGGCACTCCGTCACGGCATCCAGTCGGTTGGCAGCCGCCGCGGCACTTCGAGCCATCACCACAACCCGTTCATCTCGTTTGTCGCCAAGAACACCGACGAGGATCACGGCGATGCCTACGGCTGCGCGCTGATTTACAGCGGCAACTGGATCGGTCTTGCCGATGTGGATCCGTTCGGCGGCGCCCGCGTGCAGATGGGTATTCATCCCGCAGACTTCTCGTGGAAGCTGAATGTCGGCGAGAGCTTCGTTACCCCCGAAGCGGTGATGACCTACACCCACGAGGGTATGAACAAAATGTCCCAGAACTTCCACAACGCGTTCCGTTATCACCTCGGTCACACGAAGAAGCGCAATGTGCGCCGCCCGATCGTTGTGAACAACTGGGAAGCGACCTACTTTGATTTTGACGAGGAGAAGCTGCTGGGCATCATCGAAAGCTGTAAAGGTCTTGGCATCGACACCTTCGTGTTGGATGACGGCTGGTTCGGTCATCGCGACACCGACAACAGCTCGCTGGGTGACTGGTTTGTTCATACGGGCAAGCTCCCCAACGGCCTGACCCCGCTGATTGAAAAGTGCGAAGAACAGGGTATGACCTTCGGTTTGTGGTTTGAGCCCGAAATGATCTCCGAGGACAGTGACCTCTACCGCGCACATCCCGATTGGTGTCTGCATGTGGACGGTCGTCCGCGCACGGAGGCACGTCATCAGCTCATTCTGGACATGGGCCGCAGGGAAGTGCAGGATTATGTGATCAACGCCGTTGGCAGCGTGCTGCGCTCTGCGCCCATCTCCTATGTGAAGTGGGATATGAACCGCAACATGGCGGAGGGCTTCAGCTGCGTGCTGCCCGCCGAACAGCGCATGGAAAGCCAGCACAGGTATATGCTGGGCCTGTACCGCGTGCTGGTGGAAATTACCTCGCAATTCCCCGACGTGCTGTTTGAAAGCTGCTCGGGCGGCGGCGGACGCTTTGACTGCGGTATGCTGCACTACATGCCCCAGACCTGGACCAGCGATGACAGCGACGCCTGCGAGCGCGTGTACATCCAGTACGGCACCTCGCTCATCTATCCCTGCAGCAGCATGGGCGCGCACGTCAGCGCCGTGCCCAATCATCAGACCTGCCGCGTAACGCCTTTCCAGACCCGCTGTGACGTTGCCATGGGCGGTAATTTCGGCTTTGAGCTGGATTTGAGCAAGCAGAGCGAAGAAGACCTGGCCACCGCCAAAAAGGCCATTGAAACCGTCAAAAAACTGCGTGTCACCATGCAGCAGGGCACCTATACCCGCCTGCTCAATCCCTTCGAAAACGAGGGCCGTGCCGCCTGGCAGTTTGCCGATGACGAACGCGTTATCGTGTGCATCTACAACCAGCGCAATCAGCCCAACGAGCAGCCGCACCGCGTGAAGCTCAGCGGATTGGAGCCTGCCGCCATCTATGAGGACTTGGAGCACGGCATCCGTGCAAGCGGCGCTGCGCTGATGAACATGGGCCTGATCATGCCGTGGGCATGGGGCGACCACAACACCTGGGTCTATCATTTTGAAAAGAAATAACAGACGATACAGGAGCTGCTTATGAACATCAGACACGATTTTCACCTGCACACAAACCTGTCCCTCTGCGCCGCCCGCGAGGTCACTGCGGCGGATTATGTTGCCAGCGCCCGCAGGCTCGGGCTTACCAAGCTTGGCTTCAGCGACCATTTCTGGGATGCAGGCATCGAAGGCGCAAACAAGTTTTATCAGCCGCAGGATTACGAGCACATTCTTCAGCTGAAGCCCGAATTGGAAAAGCTGCGCTGCGATGACGTTCAGTTTTTCTTCGGCTGCGAAACGGAGTATGACCCATACCACCACGGCGCAGCCATCACGGAAGAAACCGCCGAAAAGCTGGATTTTCTGCTGGTGCCCAACTCCCACACGCACATGATGATGCCCAAGGAGTACTACGAGCCGCACCGCAAGCATGTGGATTTCATGCTCAACGCTACTTACGAAATTCTGAACTCCCCCGTCAGCCGCTATATCACCGCCATTGCGCATCCCTTC
>JAZRTC010000028.1:0-1671 GCA_045651865.1 Acutalibacteraceae bacterium | reverse complement strand
ATAGGTCATCAGTTCGTTGCCCCAGCGGGCTTCCTGATCAATGTAGATGCCGTTTGTTTCCTTGGCAAGGCGCTTAAGCTCCGCACTGAAGAACACAAACTTTTCATCCACTTCCGCTTTGGTCGCGGCACTGTAGCCTTTATAGGCCGCCAGCGTCTGATAATTGTTCCACAGATAATCGTTGACGATCACATTGGTGCCGTTTTTCTTGCACTCGGCAATCAGGTAATCGATGCGGTTCGAGAACGCTTCTTTGGTAAAGCTGTAAGCATTGCCCCAGAACGCATCGTTGTAGCCAAGACCCAGAATCAGCGTGCTTGCCGATGCCGCCTGCGACAGCACCTTATCCGACAGCGGGGTCAGCATCGCGCCGCCGCGGGTGTATTTGTTGAAGGTCACATAGTTGCCCGAAATATCGTTGTAGAAGCCGAGACCCGTGACGGTGACGGGCGAATTGTCGCCGCTGGTGATGGCGATGGTCATACCGTTGGGGAAATCGGACACGCGGTAAAACGGCGTGCGCTTGGTTTCGTTGACGGTGTTTTCGCAATCGTAATGCACCGTGCCGTCGATTGCGGCCTGATCATAACCGAGGCCGTCCACAACATTGGACATAACAAAGGAACCGTAGCCGGGGCCGGTCTGGTAATAGACGCAGAAGTATTGGTAGTTGTAGCCGCTGCGCAGCTTATAGGTCAGGCTCGCCCACTGCTTGTAGGCGGTCAGACCGAAATACATCAGGCGATCACCGCTGTCGGTTTCCGCCCAGCCGCTATCATTGCCGGGGACACCGGGGCCGCCCGTCATCGTCGGCCAGGAGCAGACCTCATCCGAGCGCGGAGACCAGTTGGTGGTGTAGGCGGGCATAAAGCCGTAGTTCGGCGAGCCGTTTTTCGCGTTGACCGCTTTTTTGACGATGCCCGCGTAGCTGTTGTCGGCGATGTTGCCCTCACAGCCTGCGCCGAAGGAGATGCTGTCACCAAGGATGGCGACCGACTTCTCACCCCAGCAGTCGGTGTGGGTTGCCGCTGTATAATCAATGGCGCTATTGGAAGTCATGGTTTGCTTCAGCACCTTTCTCGCGTCGACTGTGTCGATCGCGCCGTTTTGATCGTAATCCGCCCACCAGATCTGCTTGTAGGTGGCCGTCGAGCCTGCGACGGCGGCACGCACCATTTCACGCACATCCTTGGTGTTGACGGCGCCGTCGTTGTTGTAGTCACCTTTACCCGCGGCAAATGCCGTCATCGGAAAGGCAACAAGTAACATGCTCAGGGTCAGCAAAACTGCAAGAAACCGTTTCATACAGCACCCTCCTTACGATACCACCGAAGCAGTCGCGATGCGGCTCCAGGTGTTGCAGAAGGTGTTGACATCCGCATTTTCGTCCTCACGCGCATCGAAGAACAGACGCGGCTCGTCAAACTCCTCAAGCTTGTCGATAGCACCCGCAAGATACGCCTTGATGCGCTTCTCAGCCGTGCGGATGCGGTTTTGCAGACCGCCCAGACGCAGGTCGATGGTGTCAAAGCCGAAGGCTTTGTTCTCACGCATCCAGCCGTTGTAGAACAGGTCGGTGAAGGTCTGCAGACGCGCCGCCACCTCGGGCAGAGCGGTGTTGACAAGCTCCGCAAGCTTGTCGCGGTCGCCCGCGAGATATGCCGCACGCAG
>JAZRTC010000027.1:0-12232 GCA_045651865.1 Acutalibacteraceae bacterium | reverse complement strand
CGACGGAATGACCGATTTTCCGCAATCCTTCCGTATGCCTGGGTATGAGCTTGTGCCGACGGAGGATATGGTACTGTGGATGAGTGAATGGTTCGCGTGGGATCCCGATATGTCCAATGTGGTATCGGTCATGACCAATATTATGGTACCCGACGACGGCTATTATCTGCGCATCCCCGAAGACTGGGTCGGTACGATCACCGCAGAATACAACGCCGAGAAGCATCGCCTGATTGTGCGTGAAGTCGAGGCAGGTGTGGTCGGTGAGGCGCTGTTTGAAATCGTGGCATTTGCTGTGGGTGAGGAAAATCCGTTCAAGACAGACGGGGATTACCTCTTCTTAGAGGCGGATAAAAAAATGCGTTATGAACTGCGGTACAATAAAGACAACGAACGGTTGCTCACGATGGAGCAACTGAGTACGCTGTTTTCTCTTTGTGATATTCCGATGTAAGAAAGGCGGTTGTTAATAATGAAACGGATTTTGGTTTGTGAGGATGAGGTTTCCATCCGCGAGTTTGTCGTCATCAATCTGCGTCGCAACGGCTACGATGTGATCGAGGCAGGCTCGGGCGAGGAAGCTCTTGACGGCTATGATAAGGCGGAGGACAAGCCCGATATTGCTCTTCTTGATATTATGCTTCCCGGCATTGACGGATTTGAGGTTTGCCGCCGTCTGCGCGAGCGAAGCGACTCGATGGGTATTATTATGCTGACCGCCCGCACACAGGAGATGGAAAAGGTCGGCGGTTTGATGCTTGGTGCGGATGATTATGTCACCAAGCCCTTCAGCCCGTCGGAACTTGTGGCGCGTGTGGATGCGCTTTATCGCCGTGTGGATGCGGCAAGACAGCGCTTTGAGGTGCAATATCTTGAAGAGATCCGTCAGGGTGATTTTGTGCTCAATCTGCGCAATCGCACGCTGTTCCGTGACGGCACTCCCGTGGAACTGACGCAGCTTGAGTTCCAGATCATCGAATATTTCTTCACCAATCCCGGCAAACCGCTGAGCCGCGTGGATATCCTGCACCGCGTCTGGGGTGAGGATTATTACGGTGAGGAAAAGATCGTGGATGTCAACATCCGCCGTCTGCGTATGAAGATTGAAACCAACCCGTCGAACCCCGAACACATTATGACTGTGTGGGGTCTCGGCTACAAGTGGAACGCCTGAACGCATGTGATCAGGCGATGAAAATCTCTCGGAAAGGAGGGAACGGCATTGAAAAAAGGCATTACCCGCCGCTGGCTGGTCAACGGCTTCGGTGTGATTGCACTTCTGATTCTGGTGATGGAACTGGCGGTTGCTTTTGCGTTGCGCTCCTATTGCTATCAGAATGTGGAAATGATCCTGTCCGATCATGCCGCTTCCCACGCCGAGTTGTTTTCGCAGTATACCGATGACGCGACTTTTGATTTTGAAGTGACCGCGCGTGACTTTGCCGAGAGTTTTTCGGAAAAGGAGCGCTTTGAATTGCAGATCGTCAACAACGACGGACTGGTGTTGTTGTCTTCGACGGGGTTTATGCCCTCGACCGCTACCGCACCCGAATATGCGGGTATTTCTGCCGATGAAGACGGCATCGCGATGTGGCAGGGTATGACCTCTATGGGTGAAAATGTGATGGCAGTCAGTGCTGTCATACGCAACGCGCAGGGGGAGAGTCTGGGCGCTGTGCGGTATGTGACCTCGCTGTCGCTGGTGGATCGCCGTGTCATGACATGGGTCGGCATCCTCTTTATTCTGGGTGTTGTGATGCTGATCTTTATTATGCTGTCCAGCTCCTATTTTGTCAGTTCCATTGTCGGACCGCTCAAAGAAATCGGCGAGACCGCGCGCGGCATCGCCATGGGCGATTTTGATGCCCGCATCGAAAAGAAATATGACGATGAGATCGGCGACCTTGCCGACACCGTCAACTATATGGCGGGCGAGATCTCGCGCGGCGAAAAGATGAAAAATCAGTTTATCAGCTCTGTGTCGCACGAACTTCGCACACCGCTGACCGCAATCACAGGCTGGAGTGAAACCATGCGCGAGAGCGGCGACCCCGAGATCATGAAAAAGGGTTTGCAGGTCATCTCCCGTGAGGCAACGCGCCTGTCGGGGATCGTGGAAGAATTGCTCGATTTCTCTCGCTTGCAAAGTGGCAATTTTGAGCTGAAAACGGTACAGATGGATCTGCTCGCCGAGCTGGAAGAAACGGTGCTTCTGTTCCGTGAACGCGCCGCCCGAGAGGGTCTTACGGTGGATTACATCGAAAACATCTACCTGCCGCCGATTGTCGGCGACCCCGCACGACTCAAGCAGGTGTTTATCAATGTGATGGATAATGCCATCAAGTATTCCAACCCAGGCGGTGTGATTCATGTGGAAGCACGCCTCTTTGGTTCGATTATCAAAATTGTGATTCGCGACAACGGCGTGGGCATCTCGCCCGAAGCGTTGCCGCATGTAAAGGAACGCTTCTTCCGCGCCAATGCAACGCGTCCCGGCTCGGGAATCGGACTGGCGCTTGCCGATGAGATCGTGCAACTGCACGGCGGCACGCTGGATATCCGCAGTGAAGAAGGTATCGGCACGACGGTCACAATCCGTCTGCTTGTTCCCAAGACGGCGGATAATGCCGTCTCAGTCTAATGTGAAAAAGGATAGGGTTTATTGTTATGGGTAAAGAACAAAAAAAGACCTCCATCGGCGGTCAGGCGCTGATTGAAGGTGTGATGATGCGCGGTCCCAAAAAGACGGCAATGGCAGTGCGTCATACCAGCGGTGAGATCCGTATGGATGAATGGGACAATACGGTAAGGAAGTCGGTGTTTTTCAAAATTCCGCTGATTCGCGGTGTTCTGAATTTTATTGATTCCATGATCGTCGGCTACAAATCGTTGATGAAATCGGCGGAGATGAGCGGACTTGAGGAACTCGAGGACGACGGCACGCGTACCAAGGAAGAAGTGGAAAAGGATAACCGCATCCTCAAGGCGATTATGCCTGTGGTGGTGGTCGTCAGCGCGGTACTCGGTGTTGTATTGTCGCTGTTCCTGTTTATGTATCTGCCCACGCTTGTGTACGATCTGGTAGCACCGCTTCTCGGTGTGCCGACCGAGATCGGCGATCATTTCGGCTACAACCTGCTCAAAGCGGCAATCACGGGTGTGCTGAAGATCGTGATTTTCCTTGTGTATATGATCCTGATTGCACAGATGAAGGATATCAAGCGCGTGTTCCGCTATCACGGTGCCGAGCATAAGACCATCTTCTGCTATGAAAACGGCTTGGAGCTGACGGTGGAGAATGTGCATAAACAAAGCCGTTTTCATCCCCGTTGCGGCACCTCGTTTATGATTTTGATGATGTTTGTCGGCATTGCGGTGTCGATGTTTATTCCGTCGTCGCTTCCGACCTGGCTGTATGCGTCGATCAAATTGCTGACTCTGCCGCTCGTAATGGGCATCGGCTACGAAGCGCTCAAGATGGCGGGTCGTCACGACAATTGGTTCACGCGGTTCATTTCCGCTCCGGGTAAATGGATGCAACGCATCACGACTGCCGAGCCGACCTACGATATGATCGAGTGTGCGATCGCCGCGTTCAAGGCGGTCGTTCCCGAAGAAGAAAACAGCGACAACTGGTGATACGATGACGGCTTGTGAATTGTTCAAAACAGTCCTGAATATATTGCAAAAGGCGGGGTGCGACAGCCCCGCCTTTGATGCTTGCTGTTTGCTGGAGGATTTTGCGCATCTTCCGCACGGCAGACGGTTTGATACCGATGAGACACCGCTCGATGACAGTTGCTGTGAGGCGGTGCTGGCGGCGGCTTCCCGCCGTGCCGACGGGGAACCGCTTCAGTATATCCTCGGTGAGTGGGATTTTCTGTCTCTTACGCTGGAGGTGGGGGATGGGGTGCTTATCCCGCGTCCCGATACGGAACTGTTGTGCGAGGTTGCCGCCGAAAAACTGAAAGCTGTCCCGCATCCTACTGTGCTGGATCTTTGTGCGGGAAGCGGCTGTGTGGGACTCGGGCTATGCTCACTGTTGCCGACGGCGTCGGTAACAGAGGTGGAACTTTCCGACAAGGCTATGGTGTATCTGGAGCGCAATGTGAAGCGTTATGCGGCGTTTTCGGCGCAGATCGTCAAGGACGATGTGCTTGCTCCTCAAAAGTCATATTCGCCTGTGGATGCGATCTTATCCAACCCTCCGTACATCCCGACCGCCGATCTTGCAGGTTTGATGCGTGAAGTACAGCACGAGCCGACAATGGCACTGGACGGCGATGCGGACGGGTTGCTGTTTTACCGTGCCATTGCGGAGAGATGGTTGCCATTCCTCAAAGAGGGTGGCCTGCTTGCTGTTGAAGTCGGCATCCATCAGGCGCAGGATGTCAAAGGGATTTTTGAAACAGCAGGATTGCAGGAGGTTGAGATCCACCGTGACCTCGGCGGAATCGACCGCGTTGTGTGTGGATATAAAGGCTGTGAATAGAAAACATATAAGGCGTCGTGCATTGCACGACGCCTTTCTTGCTTTTTTGCGACAACTGCGTAGGACGGGGGAGGGTCCCGCCGTGCCGATTTTTGTGCCAGTTTTTGCGTGGGCGAAGTTTCCGATCACGCATTTTCAACAAAGCAAAAAGCCTTGAAATCGTAAGATTTCAAGGCTTTTTTATGGAGCTGATAACCAGAGTCGAACTGGTGACCTCATCCTTACCAAGGATGCGCTCTACCTACTGAGCTATATCAGCAAAAGATGGCGACCCGGAACGGGCTCGAACCGTCGACCTCCAGCGTGACAGGCTGGCGTTCTAACCAACTGAACTACCGGGCCATCTATGTCAAACGGCTGTTCGCCGTGACAACGCTGTTTATTATACAGAGGAATGTGCGATTTGTCAATATGTTTTTTGAAAAAAATTCATCTTTTTTTGCGTTAACCCAATTCCAGCATATTGTCAATGCAGATGCGTGCATTTTGCATCGTTTCGGGCGGTAAGAGGATTTCCTCGCCGCCTTCGCCGCTCACCGCACGATACACATCAAAAAGAGTTGTCAGCTTCATATCGGTGCAGATGAGTCCCTTTGACATCGGGTAAAACCGTTTGTCGGGACATTCGTATTGCAGGTGATCAACAATGCTGTTTTCGGTGCCGATGATAAATTCTTTGGCATCACTTTCTTTGGCAAAGCGCATGATATCGGCGGTGGAGCCGACCATATCGGCTTGCGCCGTGACCGCGGGCAGACATTCGGGGTGGCACAGGAGCAGAGCATCGGGGTGTGCCGCTTTGGCGGCGGCGGCTTCTTCGGCGGTTACAGCCGTATGTACGGGGCATCCGCCCTTGAACAGCACGATGTTTTTATCGGGACAGGCGGCGGCAACAAACGCGCCGAGGTTGCAGTCGGGGATAAACAGAATATCCTTTTGCGGCATTTTGGAAACGATGCTGACCGCCGACGAGGAGGTGACGCACACATCACAGACCGTCTTAAGTTCGGCTGTCGTGTTGATGTACGCGACCACCGCGTGGTCGGGATGCTCGGCACGATACGCTTCAATCTGAGCTTTTGTCATCTGCTCTGCCATCGGGCATCCCGCCTGCGATGACGAAAGAATCACGGTTTTCTCGGGAGAGAGAAGCTTGACGGTTTCTGCCATAAACCGCACGCCGCACATCAGCACGGTCTTTTGCGGAAGCTTTGCCGCCGCGGCACTCAGTGCAAACGAATCGCCTGTCAGATCAGCAATTTCAATGATATCGTGCGTCTGATAGCTGTGGGCAAGGATGGCAATATCGTTTTCTTTTTTAAGTCGGAGGATCTCTTGTTGCAGGGTGCTTACGGTTTGCATAGCTTATGTCTCCTCTGTATCGATAATACCGCCGCCGACGACGGTGTCGCCGTCATAAAATACGACAGCCTGACCGGCGGTTGCGGCGCGTTTGGATGAGTCGAATTCCACATAAACCTTGCCGTTCTCCAAAGGATGAACGGTGGCAGGGGTTTCCTCTTGCTTATAGCGGGTTTTGGCGGTCACACGCAGGGGTGCTGAGGGGGTGTCGCACGCGATCCAGTTGCATTCCCGTGCAGTGAGCGATTTATTGAACAGATCGGCGTTGTCGCCGAGGATGACACGGTTGGCGTGCTTGTCCTTTCGCACGACATACAGCGGCTTTTCCGCCGCGATACCAAGACCTTTGCGCTGTCCGATCGTGTAGCGGTGCAGTCCTTTGTGGATGCCGACCGTTTTACCGTTGTCCAGCCGCACAAACTCTCCCGCAGGACAGCTGACGCCAAGTTCCTGTTCTAAAAAAGCGCCGTAATCGCCGTCGGGGATAAAACAGATATCCTGACTGTCGGGTTTATCGGCGTTAACAAACCCGTGTGCGGCGGCAAGCGCGCGGATATCGCTTTTGTGAAGCGTTCCCAGCGGCAAAAGGGTGTGTGCCAGTACCTCCTGTGTCATCGCGTACAGTACATAGCTCTGGTCTTTAGCGGTATCGATCGCTTTCTTGAGCAGATAGCGTCCCGCACCGCTGTCGTATTCGATGCGCGCGTAATGTCCCGTCGCGATGTCGCTGTAGCCGCGCAACCGTGCTTCATCCAGGAACCGTCCGAATTTCAGGTGGCGGTTACATTCCAGGCAGGGGTTGGGTGTTTCGCCGTTCAGATAACTGTCAGCAAAGGGGGTGATGACCTTTTGGAAAAATTCTTCTGTTAGCTCCATTTCAAAATGCTTCATCCCCAGCCGTTCGCAGACACTGGCGGCATCACGGGTGTTGTTGCAAGCACAGGGCAACAACTTCATTGTGGCACCGTCAATGGTGAAGCCTTGCTCCTTGAGCACAAGTGCCGCGGCAGAGCTGTCCACGCCGCCGCTCATAGCAACCAACACTTTATCCATTCGCTGTCACCCCTTTTGTCAAAGTTTACCCTCTTTTGCGCACTTTGTCAAGATGGCGCTTTTCCAGCCGACGCAGTGCTTCGTTTGGTACGAGCAGGTTCGACGGTGGGATCGTTTCGTTGGAAAGGATTACGCGGTGGGTTGGTACAACAATATAATACGGGTTTGTACGGCAGACGGTTTCCACGGCGCGTATGGCGTGTGGCTTGCCGATGGCGCGGGCGATCTCTTCGGATGTGGCGGTGTGTCCGTAGGGGATATGCTGTGTGGCGGCAAACACCTCGCGCTGAAACGGCAACAATCTGAGCGGAAGCGGAGCGGGAAACACGGTGCGTTTGCCGCTCAGGTATTGTCCGATCGCCTGAGCGCTTGTGCGTAAAAGCGGTATGGTATCGTTGCGCATTGCGCGGGAAACATGCGGCTGTTCAGTGCCGATGCGGATGATGCGATCCCACTCAGCGGTGATGAACAGATCCCCGAGAGAGGTGCGCACGACCGTGTAGCGTTTTGTAATCATAAGGTCACTCCTTGGGCGGGTATAACATATATTGAAAAAGCAGAAGGTTTTTAAGTGTATGATTAGGATGTGCACGACGGGGCAAACTATGATTGCAAAAACAAAAAAGGGCGTGATGATCAATTGTGAAGGTACAACGAGGCGATATCTATTATGCGGATCTCAGTCCCGTGGTCGGATCAGAGCAGGGCGGTGTACGACCGGTACTGATCGTGCAAAACGATGTAGGCAATCGGTTTTCACCCACGGTGATTGCCGCGGCGATCACCAGCCAGAAGGATAAAGCACCTTTACCGACGCATATCCATGTCCATTCGGGTGAGAACGGGCTGGCAAAGGATTCCATCGTGCTTCTGGAGCAGATCCGTACATTGGATAAAAAACGGTTGCGCGAGCATATGGGGCATCTGGATGCGCAGGCAATGGCGCAGGTCAACCGTGCTTTGCAGATCAGCTTTGGGTTGCAAAACGACCGTACAATCTGATAAAAGCCGCTTCCTTGACGGGAGGCGGCTTTTGCGTTACAATATTTCACGAAAATTACACATAGTGATGATAGTATATAGGTTCTGTAAAGGAGGGGGATTATGGCACATATCCTGATTGTGGATGATGAGCCGCGCGTGTGTGAGCTGATTGAAAAATATGCTGTGTTCAGCGGACATACCGTTGTGAAAGCAACAAACGGCGAAGACGCAGTGGCGCATTGCCGTCAGACAATGTTCGATCTGGTGATTATGGATGTGATGATGCCGAAACTTGACGGCTTTTCGGCGTGCCGTGAGCTTCGGACATTTTCACAGGTTCCTGTGCTGATGCTGTCGGCACGCGGCGAAGAATACGACCGCATCCACGGTTTTGAACTCGGCATTGATGATTATGTGGTCAAACCGTTTTCTCCGCGGGAGCTGATGCTTCGTGCGGAGGCGATCCTCAAACGCTGTCACCGCGAGGAAAGTGCGGCAGAAGTGTTTGCTTACAACGGACTGACAATCAATTTCACGGCGCAGACGCTGGATATTGACGGTGAGCGTGTGGAGCTGTCTCCCAAAGAGCGGGAGCTGCTCTTTTATCTGGCACACAACCGCAACATTGCTTTGACGCGTGAAAAGCTGTTGACGCGTGTGTGGGGTTATGATTTCTATGGCGATGATCGCACGCTTGATACGCATATCAAGCTGCTTCGCAAAAGCATGAAGGATTACAGCCGTCTGATTGTGACGGTCAGAGGGGTGGGGTATCGTTTTGAAATCCCGGAACAATAAACCGCTTATCCGCACAAGGCTGATCTGGTCGCTCAGTAGCTTTGTGGTGTTGGGGCTTTTGCTGCTGTTGATTTTTCAAACGGTTTTTCTGGATGATTTGTATGAGTTCAGTAAGATCCGCACCGTAAAAAATGCCGCCAATGAGATGGTGGCGGCATTGTCTGACGAGGATCTTGCGGAGTATGCGGAATATTGGAGTGTTCGCGAGGAATGTAGTGTGGTTGTGATCGATGCACAAGGCACGGTTTTGTATTCGTTTGGTACGGGCGTCGATGCTCTTCGGGCAAATCAGGGGGATTTTCGTGCGTATTATGATACGGCATTAAAGCAGGACGGTGAGATCCATCAAAAGCTGGAGTTCCGTTCAAATCCGAACGATACCGCGCTTAAACCGCCTATGGATAACAAGCCGGATGAAAGTAAAAAGCCTCCTGAGAAAAATCGGTTGGAAATCGGCCCGTCGTTCGGCAGTGAAACGGTAAAATGTGTGCTGTACGGTTTGATGGAGGACAGCGGTAACACACCGCGCCTTGTACTTGTTTCCTCGGTGCTTACTCCTGTTGATGCGACGGTGCGGGTGTTGCAAATGCAATTTGTCATAGCCAGTGTGGTGTTTGTGGTATTGTCGGTCATACTGGCGTGGTTTATGGCAAAGAAGATTGCCTCTCCGATCGTGCATATCAATTATGCCGCAAAAGGTCTGGCGAGCGGAACTTATCAACCGCCGCAGGAAGGAAGCTACCGTGAGGTTGCCGAGCTTCGTGAGACACTGACAACGATCGACGGCGAGCTTCGCAAAAGCGAACAGCTCCAGCGCGACTTGATTGCCAATGTGTCACACGATCTGCGCACACCGCTGACGATGATCATTGGTTACGGCGAAGCGATCCGTGACCTGCCGGGTGAGGATTCTGCAGAAAACATACAGGTCGTCATTGATGAAGCTGGCCGTTTGTCACAACTTGTCAACGATGTGCTGGATCTCTCGAAACTCCAGTCGGGTGTGGAACAGTTTGATATGGCACTGACCGGACTGACCGAGCTGCTCCGCGATACCGTGGCACGATTGAATGCGATGGTACAGCCAAACGGATTTTTCATCGTCCTTCAGGCAGAGGAGGATGTGTTTGTTCTGGCGGATGAGGTACGCCTGACGCAGATTGTTTACAACCTGCTTCTGAATGCGTTGGCGCATACAGGCGACGATCAATGCGTCACGGTGCGCCAGACAGCGGCTCAAGGACGGGTGCGCGTATCCTTTACCGACAGCGGTAATGGAATTCCCGAGGAGGAGCTGGCGAACATCTGGCTTCGGTATTATCAGGTGCACAGTCATGAGCGTCGCCATACGATGAACAGCGGTCTTGGGTTATCCATTGTACACGCGCTTGTACAGCATCACGGCGGTACATGCGGTGTGGAAAGCACCCTCGGAAAAGGAAGCACCTTCTGGTTTGAGTTGCCGTTACTGTAAATATTGCTTACGATCCACCTTGTGAAGCTCTTTGGCATAAAACAGCAACGCCTGCTCAAGGTTATGCCGTTCCTTTACGGAGGATGCTTCGGATAGTTTTGTGGATAAATAGAGAATATGCTGTAAGAGATATTCCCGTTCACTCATAGTTGTCGCCTCCTTTTGCCGTAGTATGTGCAAATTTTCGTGTACTATGTTTTATCGGTTGACAAGATGTGTGCTGTAAATTACAATATAATTACGGATCGGCTTTGGAAATATCGTACAAAAAGGAGCGTGCATAGTATGAAAATCATGAGAAAAAGTTTGGCGCTTTTGCTGGTTCTGGTTGTGCTTGTTGCTGTTACACCGATGGCGTCGGTTACGGTATCGGCATGGTCCAAGGAAAACGGTTTCAGCTATTCGGTATCGGATGGAGAAGCCTGTATTTTCGGCTATAACGGCACAGAGAAGAAGGTCGTGATCCCCTCTAAATTGGGTGGATATCCGTTGACGGAAATCGCGGATGGCGCTTTTAAAAACAAGAATTTTCAATCGGTCTCGATTCCCGGTAGTGTGAAATCAATTGGGTATCAGGCGTTTTATCAATGCTTCAATTTAAGAGAGGTAACTCTCGCCGAAGGCATTAAGACCATTGGCAACGGTGCGTTTATGTATTGCGGTCTGCGGTCGGTGCACATCCCTGCCAGTGTGACCCAAATTGCGGAGTTTGCATTTGAATACTGCGATTCACTGGCGACGATCACGACCGCAGGACGGGTCAAAACGATCATGGAAGACGCATTTGCTCAGACGGCGTATTACAACAATGCGGCTAATTGGCAAAATGATGTGCTGTATCTTGGAGAGCATCTGATTGCGGCGCGTTCATCGATCAATGGTGATTGTGTGATCAAAAACGGCACAACATTGATTGCGGATTTTGCGTTTAACAACTGTGCATCTTTGCAATCGGTGAAGATGCCGGATACAGTTGAGGAGATCGGATGTTGTTCGTTTAGTGGCTGTACGGCACTGGAAACCGTGACATTTTCCAAGGCTTTAGAGATTGTCGGCGACTACTCGTTTGATGGTTGTTCGTCGCTTTCCCGCATCGAATTGCCGAAAAGTGTGCAAACGATCGAATACGCGGCGTTTCGTGATTGCACTTCACTTGCAGATGTTGTTCTCGGAGATGGGATTGTCAGTTTCGCAAGTCGCGTGTTTGAGGGATCGGCGTACTACAATAATGAAGCCAATTGGGACAATAACGCCTTGTACAACGGCAATTATCTGATTGTAACAAAAGCAATCGAAGGCGAGTATACCGTAAAAGACGGCACTCGTGTGATAGCAGGTGGGGCTTTCGATGGAAATTTTTTGTTAACAGGAGTTGTGATTCCCGACAGTGTGGTGACGATCGGTGCTTCTGCATTTGAATTTTGTACGGAGCTTTCCGATGTGACCTTTGGTGAGGGTATCAAGCGCATAGAAGAGTATGCGTTTTCATGTTGCTATGCGTTGTCACGGGTTGATCTTGCCGACGCTGTGGAATTTATCGGTGAGTATGCTTTCAGAGATTGTCGTTCTCTTTCGACGCTTTCGCTCGGCAAAGGTATTATGAACATCGCGCACGGTGCCTTTGATGATTGCAATTCTCTGACGGATGTGTATTACGCGAGAAGCAGCGTGGAATGGGCGTGCCTTTCAATAGAGAGCGATAACGATTCTTTGAAGCAAGCAACAGTGCATTTTGCTTTACCGCCGACAAAGGTTTATCCCGATGTGAAGTGGGGAACCTGGTATTATGATGCCGTGGCGTATGTGTCGTCGAGCGGTTTTATGTCGGGATATCAAAATGGTCGTTTCGGCCCTGCTGACAACTTGCAACGACAGGATTTTGTGGTAATTTTGGCGCGTGTTTCGGGTGCGGATCTCACACCGTATCAGAATGCAAACGGGGATTTGACGGATATCAAAGCGGGCAGTTACTACGCACCGGCGGTTGCTTGGGCGGTGGATAACGGTATCATCACAGGTTATCAGAACGGTAAGTTTGGCGTGGGTGATGCGATTACCCGCGAGCAGGT
>JAZRTC010000026.1:0-21791 GCA_045651865.1 Acutalibacteraceae bacterium | reverse complement strand
TTCGGTGTCGGGCGTATAGAGTCCCATTCGGGATGCGGTATCACTGTCAAATCACCGAACATCAACGTTTGTGATGCTTTCATAAAAAGACCACCATCACAGCTCGTCGATTTCCTCGTTCACAAACTTGAACAGACGCATGGCATCATAAATATCGACTTCGCCGTCGCTGTACACTTCATACCATACAATGGATTTCGCTTTCACGAGATCCCACGGATCGAATTGCGCGATCACATTATCGGTGCTCGTGTAAACGGCACCGATCTCGACGTCGCCCTTTTTGTTGAGCGGCAAGCCGTTCACAGGGACATCGACATACACATCGACAGCCTGAATGTTGATTTTGTTCGATGCCGCCGATACCGCAAACGTCGGTATCATCGTGACGAGCATCGCCGCACATACGACCAGACTGAGCAATTTTTTTATAAAGGTCATCTCCTTTTGAGTTTCTTATGTAAACGGAATATACATCCGCTTGTATGGGGGTATGCCAGTTTGCGGTGGGATTGTAGGGGCGGCAATTTGCCGCCCGTGAGCGATGCCGCGGGTTGTGTTGCGGGCGGATGATATCCGCCCCTACCGCCGCCCCTACGGCGTGCATCGTTTAGCACCCATTCGCAACAGATTGTCTACGCACAGGATTTGAGCGAAACCGCATCCAGCAATTCCATCAGCAAAGGTTCCACACCGTCCGCCCAGACATAGTCGGTATGCACCACCATTTGTCCGGGTAAATAATGCACCTTGCCGCTTGCGTCTTTCAACTCAAAATGAAAGAATGAGCAAACGGTTTTGTTTTCCAGTTGACGGCGTTCGTGAATGTACTTATCGTTTTGCCGTCGATGAAAACAGACCGAGTAACCGCCTTCCCGTTCGGGAAGCATGTCCATCATCTCCATTCCTTCCTCAAACGAAATCGTAAACGTTTCTTCCGGGTCGGTGATGAACAGCACTCGTGCACCTGCCTTTCCGTCCTGAGAACATGCCAGCCCTTTCGGAACAACAAGGCAGTATGTATCAAACAGCGATACTGTTTTGGTGAGTTGTTCGGTCATAACAAGCAAACCTCCTTTGCAACCTGCGGTTATGCCGCCTTTCTACTTTGTTATTATATAATATAAAACAGCATAAGAAAATTATCCCAGGGATACTCCTGCACGCATTTCGATGGTATCCTGAGGATACCTTTTCTTAAAACAGGAAAAAATAACCGTTTTTGTCGCTATTTTCCTGCTCAATCGATCATTTGAAAAACAATTTTTTATTTTTTCGCTGGACTTATGAAATCCTTTGTGGTAGTGTTGTGCTTGCGAAAGGAGGTGCCGGATATGGCACGAATGACAGTGGAAGAAATCTACAGTGGCGACAAGTATGACATTGTGGGCAAAGCGAGCGTTGACTATTTTCTGCGCGGGCGGCCGATCACGTGCGATGAAACAACGTGGTTCTTCTTATTGACAGTCAAGTACACCTTGGCAATAGCGGAACAATTCTTTCGAGAGGGCGATTCAATCTCGACGATGGTCGAGGATGAATTGTCCTCTCCCTTTGTAAGGTGGGATTATATTGAAAACGATCGATGATCTCTACTACGGCAACGTCCACCCATGTGAACGGGATGTGACACCGGCAATGCGGCAACTGCAGCTTTACAGTTGCCGACACGATGAAGCGCTCACCGCCACCTTGACGGACAAACAGAAGGAAACATTCATCAAATTCAAAGATTGTCAGGACGAACTGCTATGTATGTGCGAGCGGGAGATGTTCCGTTACGGCTTCGCCCTTGCCACACGGTTGATGGTCGATGCGATGAATGAGCTTGATCTCAATTATGATGCATAATTGCAGAAAAGGAAAACACGGCTGAAGCGGGCGCTTCAGCCATGTTGTTTAGCTTACAACTAATTTATACTTTCTTCTTTCTGCTAATATATTTAGCTTACAACTAATTGTTACATAATAACTAGTTATTAGCTATTTATCAGTCTTGTTATATGCGGGTGAGAAATTGAACGGATCTTCCGCTGCACTAGTGCTGCACTAACGATGCTACAATGCGCATATAAGGCGTGAAAAGGCGGTAGAACCGCGTGTCGCCGATCGCAATCGACCCGTTGCACGGATTGTGATGTCAGAAACCGACACAAACCGCAACTTTCCCGGTCTTATGCGGTTTTTGAGGGCTTTGAATACAACAAAAATGACCATCCGCGAAATGCAGATGGTCATTTTCTTGGCAGGGGCAGAAGTGTCGGTGCGAACGGGCAGTTTCTACCTCGCTTATTGGTGCAAGTAAAGGCGGTAGCAAGATCAACCCCACGGCCTAAAAACGCCGTACTACGGCGTTTTCTTGACGGCCTTTCGAGTCCTTCGACCCTGATACAAAAAATAAGACACCGCGAAATGCGGTGTCTTATTTTTTGGCAGGGGCAGAAGGACTCGAACCCTCGGCACGCGGTTTTGGAGACCGCTGCTCTACCAACTGAGCTATGCCCCTATATGCAATTTTGTGAAACCCGCGGAAGAGCGGTGCGAGTCCGATCTTCCGCGGCTTCACCGATTTGGTGGGCCTTCAGGGACTCGAACCCGGGACCGACCGGTTATGAGCCGGTGGCTCTAACCAACTGAGCTAAAGGCCCGTTTCACCGTCTGTTGCATTGGCTGCAACGGAACATTCACTATTTTACCACAAACACGGCGAATGTCAAGTGGTTTTTTGCGTTTTCTTGCCACCGACACACAATTTCTTCCTTTGAAACATTGCAATGCCCTGAAAAGCGTGATATACTGAAAAAAACGGTGAAAGGGTGACGGCATTGAAGATCGGTATTTCCACAGCGAATTTATATCCTATGAACATCGAGGACACCTTTGCTTATCTGGAAAGTCAAGGTGCGCGGGATGTGGAGATCTTTGTCAACACCACCAGTGAGGTGACCAAACCTTTTGCCGCGATGCTTAAAGACCGCGCAAACGCCGCGGGAATGAACATCCGCTCGCTTCACTCGTACACCTCCTGCTTTGAGCCGTATATGCTGTTTTCGCAATATGAGCGCCGTTTTGAGGACGGACTTAAGGTCTTTGCCCCGATCTTTCAGGCGGCACAAACGGCAGGCGCGGAGTATGTCATTCTGCACGGCGACCGCGATCCCGGGGTGCTTCCTGCCGAGCAGTCAATTCGCCGATATGAAAAGCTGTATGATCTCGGCCGTGAATACGGCGTGACGCTGTTGCAGGAAAATGTGGTGCGCTTTCGCGCATGCCGTCCCGAATTTGTGCGTGAGATGCGCGCACAGCTCGGCGAAAAAGCACAGTTTGTGCTGGATTTCAAGCAATGTCGCCGCACGGGTGTGCCGATCCCCGAGATGATCGATGCCATGAGCGGCGCGATCCGTCATGTGCACATCAGCGATTGCACCGACACCGAGGATTGCCTGATGCCGGGCAGCGGACAGGAGGACTTCCCTACCCTGCTCCGTCTGCTCAGACAAAGCGGCTTCAACGGCACACTGACCATTGAACTGTACCGCCGCAATTTCGACAAGATCTCCGAACTTTCGAAAGGATGCGCCACACTTGCCAAGGCAATTGCGGAAATTTCGCCGATATAACACCATATCTTGTGAAAAATCTGCGGAAAATCTTGCATTTTGGAACAAGATGTGGTATTCTAAGACCAACATTGAGCAAGGAGTGATCCCTCTTGAGATGTCCGTTTTGCGGCTTTGTGGAAAGCAAGGTCATTGACTCCCGTCCCACCGATGAAAATGCGCGTATCCGTCGCCGCCGTGAATGCCTGCAATGCGGCAAGCGTTTCACGACCTATGAGATCATCGAAAGCATGCCCATCATCGTGGTGAAACGAGATAAATCCCGTGAGGTGTTTGACCGCCAAAAGCTGTTTAACGGTCTGCTCCGTGCGTGCGAGAAGCGCCCCGTGTCGTTTGAAGAGCTCGAGCGCGTGGTGGACGGTATTGAGACCCGCATCCAGAATTCGCTCGACCGCGAAGTCACCGCACAACAGATCGGTGAATATGCGATGGAGGCACTCAAAGATATCGACGCGATCGCGTATGTCCGCTTTGCTTCCGTGTACCGCCAGTTCACGGATATCAGCAGTTTCCAGGAAACGATCACGAAGCTGTTGTCCGCGGCAACCGAAGATAAAAAATAAGAATAAACGCCTTCTCCTCAATGAGGAGAAGGCGTTTTTATTTTACAGTGTTGCGAGCATAGCGCGGACGGGAGCGCCGTCGGCACCCGCGATGCGGATGGGAGCGGCGTGGAGATAATACTGTCCTGCGGAGACTTTGGAGAGGTCGAGTCCTTCCAGAAGCACCACACCTGCGGATAACAGCTGGCGGTGCACCTCCGCTTCGGTCGAAGGTGTCGCAACGGAAGTGCCTTCAACACCGATCAGCTTGATATCGGCATCCGACAGCACAAACGCCGCACTTTGCGTGAGCTGGACATCGCCCTTGAACAGCACGCGGGACGGTGCCATCCACACATATTTTTCCAGCTGCTCACCCACAAGCGCACCGCTTGCCTCAATGACAAGGCACTCACCGCAACAGACCGACAGCGGCACACTTTCGATATCCGCCGCACCCTCCAGAAAATGGCAAGGTGCATCCATATGCGTACCCGTATGCACACACGCGTGGATCACCGAGGTGCTGCATTCGTCACCGAGGTGCATATCCGCCTGCTTTTCCAGCACAGGTGCGGGGTCGCCGGGATAGAGCGGTGCTGTGGTCCATTCACGGGAAATATCGATCCAGTCCAATTGCATAGTATCGCTCCTTATTACAGTCGCTCGGAGATGGAGGCGAGCAAGCCGCCTTTTTCGATAATGTTCTGGATAAACGGCGGGAAGGGCTGCGCCTGATAGGTCGTGCCCGCGGTGATATCGGTGATGACACCCGTATCAAAATCAACGCTGACCTCGTGGCCGTTTTCGATCGCCTGCGCCGCCTCGTCACATTCGAGGATTGCCAGACCGATGTTGATCGCGTTGCGATAGAAGATGCGCGCAAAAGTGGACGCGATCACGCAGGAGATGCCGCTCGCCTTGATGGCGATGGGAGCATGCTCACGCGATGAGCCGCAACCGAAGTTTTTGCCCGCGACCATAATGTCGCCGTTTTGCACCTTGTTGACAAATTCCTTGTCGATATCCTCCATACAGTGAGCGGCAAGCTCCTCATGCTTGGAGGTGTTGAGATAACGCGCAGGGATGATGACATCCGTATCCACATTATCGCCGTATTTATGTACTCTGCCGTGTGCAATCATAATTCGTTACCTCCTTACAGGGTTGCGGGGTCGGTCAGCGTGCCTGTCACAGCACACGCCGCCGCCACATAGGGGCTGGCGAGATAGATCTCACTGTCGATATGACCCATTCTGCCAACGAAGTTGCGGTTTGTCGTCGACACCGCACGCTCACCCTCGGCGAGGATGCCCATATGACCGCCAAGGCACGGGCCACAGGTCGGGGTGGAGACAACGGCACCCGCGTCAATAAAGATATCAAAGAGTCCCTCGTGCATCGACTGCTTCCAGATCTCCTGCGTGGCAGGGATGATGATGCAGCGCACACCGTCGGCAACTTTCTTGCCTTTGAGCACCTGAGCCGCCGCGCGCATATCCTCGATGCGGCCGTTGGTGCAAGAACCGATGACGACCTGATGGATCTGCACGGCACCCGCGCACTCGTCGATCGTCTTGGTGTTTTCGGGCAGGTGCGGGAACGCGATCGTCGGGCGGAGCGCGTCAAGATCGATCACGACAGTCTCGTCATACACCGCGTCCTCGTCCGCTTCAAACACGCGCACTTCGCGCTGAAAACGATCCTTGCAGTATGCAAGCGTGGTTTCGTCCACGGGGAAAATACCGTTTTTCGCGCCTGCTTCGATCGCCATATTGGCAATGCACAGACGGTCATCCATCGACAGCGACGCAACGCCCTCGCCGACAAACTCGAGCGAGCGATACAGCGCGCCGTCCACACCGATCATGCCGATCAGGTGCAGGATGACATCCTTGCCGCTGACGAAGGGCTTGAGTGCGCCCTTGAGCTCCACCTTGATGGCGGAGGGCACTTTGAACCAGGTCTTGCCCGTGGCGATGCCTGCGGCAAGGTCGGTGGAGCCGACACCCGTCGAGAACGCGCCGAGCGCGCCGTAGGTGCAGGTGTGGCTGTCTGCGCCGATGATGCAGTCGCCGGGGCCGACAAGACCCTGCTCGGGCAGGAGCGCGTGCTCAATGCCCATTCTGCCGACATCGAAGAAGTTGACGATGTCGTATTTGCCGGCGAACTCGCGGGTACGCTTGACCTGCTGAGCCGCTTTGATATCCTTATTGGGGGTGAAGTGATCCATCACCAGTGCGATACGCGTTCTGTCGAACACGGAGGTAGCGCCCGCACGCTCAAACTCATTGATTGCCACGGGAGCGGTGATGTCGTTGCCGAGGCAGAGATCCAGCTTTGCCTCGATGAGCTGTCCTGCGACCACGCTGTCAAGTCCTGCGTGGGCGGCGAGGATCTTTTGAGTCATTGTCATTCCCATAGAAACTATCCCCTTTAAATATTGTAATCGTGAATGGTGGTGTCGCCGCGTTGCAGAACGGTAACACCGCTTCGTGCCATTTCGCGGATGCCGAAACCTTCAAGCCCCAGCACGAAGCCGTCAAGCTCAGTTGTTTCACCCGTGAGCTCGATGGTCAGGGTCGTTTCACCAATATCCAGCACACGACCGCCGTATGCTTGCACCAGCTTCAGCAGTTCGGTACGCTCGGTGGCATCGGCCGCACCGACCTTGACAAGCAAGGTTTCGCTCATCGTGCAATCGTCGAGCGACAACATTTCAACCTTGATAATTTCTTCCAGCTTGAACAGCTGACGGATCACCTGCGAGAAGATGCCCTCATCGCCCGACACCACAACGGTGAGGCGGGACACTTCAGGATTTTCGGTGTTGCAGGCGACCAGCGAATCGATATTGAATCCGCGGCGGGAGAACAACCCCGCCATACGCAAAAGGACACCGGGATGGTTATCTGCCAGCACGGAAAAGGCTTGCTTTGTGGTATTCATCACTTATTCCTCCTCCATCGCTTCGATGATATCGTCGACCGTTTTACCGGGCGGGATCATCGGCAGAACATTGACATCCTTGGACAAACGGCAGTCGACCACCACAGGGCCATCCGCGCTGAGCGCGTCTTTGAGCACGCGCTCCATATCCGCCGCCGTATTCATATACATACCTTGACAGCCATAGGCTTCTGCCAGTTTGACGAAATCCGTGTGGCGCTCTGGATCGGTTGCCGAGAAGCGGCGACCGTAGAACACCTTTTGCCACTGGCGCACCATGCCGAGTACGCGGTTGTCAAACACCAGCACGGTAACGGGCAGATGATAGGACGCGAGCGTTGCCAGCTCGTTGCAGTTCATATGGAAGCTGCCGTCGCCCGTAATCAGCACGGTGCGTTTGTTTTTGGTGCCGCACTGCGCGCCGATCGCCGCGCCGAGACCGTAGCCCATCGTGCCGAGACCGCCCGAAGTGAGCAGTTTGCGCGGGCGGCGCACTTCAAAGTGCTGTGCCGTCCACATCTGATGCTGACCGACATCGGTGGCAATGACGGTGTCATCATCCACCAGCGTGCGGAGCGTTTGCAGAATCGCACGCGGGTCGGGCAATTCATCCGCCGCCTGCATCGGCGCGGGGATATTCTTCTTCCAAGTCGATACCCGCTCGCACCACGCGGAATGCATGTGATGCTCCGAGCGGTCGCAGAATGCATTGAGCACGGTTTTCAGCTCGCCGCCGACGCGCACGGTCGCGGTGACATTTTTATCAAATTCTGCGTGATCGACATCAATATGTACGACTTTCGCGTTGGGAGCAAAGCCCGTGCGGTCACCCGCCACGCGGTCGGAGAAGCGCGCACCGCACACAAACAGTGCATCACATTCCTTCGCCGCGCGGTTGGCGGCAACCGTGCCGTGCATACCGACCATGCCAAGCCACAACGGGTCTGCGGGATCAAAACCGCCCAGACCCATCATCGACGAGCAAACGGGGATGTTCTGCTCTTTTGCAAAGCGGGCAAGACTTTCCTCCGCTCCCGACAGAATCACACCGCCGCCGAAGTAAATGAGCGGTTTTTCGCAGGAGGCAAGGATCTCCAATGCCTTTTCAATGCGCTCCTCCTTCGGTGCAGGCACAGCGCGGCGCACCGAAGCACCTGCTTTTTCATACTCCGTCACCGCCGCCGAAACATCCTTGGGAATATCGATCAGCACAGGACCGGGACGACCGCTTTGCGCAATCTCAAACGCTTTGCGCACCGTATCGGCAAGCTCGCGCACATCCTTGACGATAAAATTGTGTTTGGTAATGGGCATTGTAACACCCGTGATATCGATTTCCTGGAACGAATCACGACCGAGCTGACCGACAGGCACATTGCCCGTGATCGCCACAACGGGAATCGAGTCCATATACGCCGTGGCAATACCCGTCACAAGGTTGGTCGCACCCGGACCCGAAGTGGCGATGCACACACCGACCTTGCCCGTAGCACGCGCAAAGCCGTCCGCCGCATGGGCGGCACCCTGCTCATGTGCAGTGAGAATATGGGTGATGCGGTCGCTGTACTTGTACAGTGCATCGTAGATGTTGAGCACCGCTCCGCCGGGATAGCCGAACACCGTGTCGACCCCCTGCTCAAGCAGGCATTCCATCAAAATGTCCGAACCGTTAAGCTGCATAGGGATAATCAACCTTTCAAAATAGTATATTAACCTAAATATTCTTCCAATGTGATGCCCTGACTCATAATCGCCTGTGCGGCTTCCACGCCGACATAGCGATAATGCCACGGCTCATAGATCACGCCTGTGATGTGCTGGCTGCTCTTGGGATACCGCAGGATAAAGCCGTAATCTGCACAATGTTCCATCAGCCAGTCAAACGCCGCGGAGTCTTCCCAATACTCCTCCAGTTCCCAGCACTCGTTATGAACCAGATCCACGGCAAGTCCTGTGTGATGTTCGCTGGTGCCGGGTCTTGCGACCTCGGTCGCGGCGATGTCGAGCGCCTCTTCATAGGAACAGCCCTCGGATGCCATCACACGGTCGACCTTGTTGTTATAAAAATACACCTGATCGTCATAACTGCGATAGCTGGAGGTGACCGCCAGACCGTACTCTGCACCCGCATCCAGCATCGCGTTGAGCTGATCAAGGATGCGGTAATCGACATATTCGCTCGAATAGCCGACCTGCACGAGATTGTCCTCCTCACCGCGCACAAGCTCTTCCGGGTAGGGATTCCACGGGTTGACCAGCACCAGATTCCAGTTGCCGTCGTCGTGGATCACAGGAGCGGCAGTTGTCGTTGTCGCTTCGGTCGTTGTCGTCTCATCCTCAGTGGTGGTCGTTTCCTCTTCCGTCGTGGTGGTTTCCTGAGCGGTTGTCGTCGTTGCCGCTGTGGTTGTGACCGTCGTGGTAATGGCGGAAGTGGTGCTTACTGCCACGGGCGGGATGGTCGGACTGTCCGCAGGCGGCTTTTTCGGTCGCGTGAGCAACACAATAAGCAGGATCACCAGCAAAACAGCACCTGCCGCCGCGAGAATCTGCACCCGTCGCTGTTGCCACGGGGATTTTTTTTGTTGTCGTCTGTCTTTTGCCATATCGTTCATCCTTTATAAGGTTACTATCAACGCACGGACATCCGCTGTGTTGATCCTGCCGTCTGCCGTAATATCAGCGGCAAGCATCTGACGATTGGTGAAGGTGTTGAGATTCATGGCGTTTTGCAGGATCAAACGGGCATCCGCACTGTCGCACACGCCGTCAAAATTCACATCGCCCGCTGTCACGGTATCCTCCGGCATCACGATATCCGTGATCTGCGCCAGCGCCACACCGACCAGAGCATCGCGATCGTTGTACTGCTCCACCGCATAGCACGCACGGTCGAGGTACAGCACCTTTTGCGTTTTATCAAAGCTCGCCACCGTGTTTCCCGAAAGATCGAGAAGCGCCTTGGTGGCGTCATCATAGACACACAGCACCGTATGTGCCTGCGGTGAATAGGTCACGGAGGTTGCCGCGAGCGTGTACTCCGCCGAAATCGGCTCGTTATCCGCGTTAAATACACGGTAGCGGTCACCGCCCAGAGAGCGCAGTTCCTCGGTCACGCTGAATTCCTCTGCGGTCGCGTAGGTATACACCGTTTCGGTCGCGCCGCTCAGATCCAGCCGTCCCCAAGCCGTGCCGTCAAACACCTTCACATAGTCGCCGTACACGGCACTCATATCGGCATACGCGTACTCGGTCAGCATCGCATCGGTCTGTGCATCGTACACGCCCCACAGTCCTTGCTCATTGCAAAGCGCCACACGCGTGCCGTTGCCGCTCCACTTGAGCGTTTCGGGAGATGTGTATTGATAATTACCAAAGCAATAATGCAACGAACCGCCCGATGTCACATTCTTTTTCGGGAAAGTCATATACCGCTCACGAAGCACCGCGCCTGTTGCGGTATGCGTTAAGGTCACAAGCGCCACATCGCGGTACGGGCACAGCGTACCTTCTTTATGCGTCGAGGCATACGGGCAGAATGCACCTGCATCCTCGTGTGCCGTTACCGTCCATTCAGACGGCGCAAACAGCCCGTTCCAGCCGTCCGCTGTCCACGCCACGCGGCTTTGCTCGCCGTCTTCGGTGAGCAGACCCATTTTGTACACCGCACCGTTGTTTTCATAAGCACCGAAAACAAACATGTCGTTCATGCCGCCGCTGCGGATCGTAGCATACTCAAAATCGGTCACATAATCAAACATTGACTGTGCCGATACAGGCAGGCAGAACATCACCATTGCAAGAACCGTCGCAAGTATGCGTTTCATAATGACCGACCTCCTAATAAAAGTTTAAATCACCATACCGCCGTTGGGAGCCAGCACCTGTCCCGTGATAAACGCGGCATCCTCCGAAGCAAGAAATGCCACCGCCGCCGCAATCTCCTCAGGCTTTCCGAGGCGACCAAGCGGCGTGTCGTCGGCGATCGCCGCTTTATCTTCGTCAGAGAAGCCCGCCATCATATCGGTTTCGATCGCACCCGGAGATACGCAGTTGACGCGGATGCCACTGGGGCCGACCTCTTTGGCAAGCGCCTTGGTCATACCGATGAGCGCCGCCTTTGCGGTGGAATAATGCACCTCACACGAGGCACCCGTTTGCCCCCACATGGAGGCAATGTTGATGATACAGCCGCTTTTGCGACGGATCATTGACGGAAGCACTGCCGAGCTTGTATAAAACGCGCCGTTGACATGCACATCCATCATTTTTTTCCATTGTGCCGCCGTCAGATCGGTGAACAGTACCTGCTCGGCAATACCTGCGTTGTTGACCAGCAGGTCAATCGGCCCGAGCCGTCTTTCAACTTCGCGCACCATTTCGTGCACGGCGTGTTCACGCGTCACATCCGCGCGGCACAGCATCCCTTCTTTGCCGAAAGCCGTGAGCACCTCCGCCGCACGGACAGCGGCTTTTTCATTCTGATTGTAATTGAGCGCGACGGTGTAGCCGTCCTTCGCCAGTCTGAGCGCGATTGCACGGCCGATGCCGCGCGAGGCGCCTGTGATCAATGCCACTCGTGCCATTTTTATTCTCCTAACCAAATCGGTAACATCTGGGAATATGCCCGAAATGCCGTCGGCAACGCGTGATCAACCGACAGCGCTGTAAGTCCGACAAATTCATAATCCTGCGGTAAAGCAGTGGGTTTCACAATTTTCAACACGCCGCGCATATGCCATTCTATGTGGGAAAAGATGTGGCGGCTGTCGGTCAGCGCCATCGGTTCTCCCACCGCTTCAAGGGGTAGCGGCAACGGTTCATCGCCATCGGTGTTGGGAAGCTCCCACAATCCCGCGAGTAATCCCGACGCAGGACGCTTGTGCAACAGCACACGGCGCGGCGTTTCATCCGTCAACAGGACATACACCGTTTTCTGCTCAATGCGGCGCGGCTTTTTCGGTGCGCGATAAGGCAGATTGGCCGCCTCGGGCAATCCCGCCACCGCACAGTGCTCTGCAATCGGACACGCATCGCAGTGCGGCATCGTATTCGGCACGCACACCCGCTCACCAAGTTCCATCAGTCCCTGATTGAATGAGGCAGGACGGTCATCCGGCACAAGCGCCGCAGCAAGTGCCGTCAGCTCCTTACGAACAGCAGGTTTCATCACATCCTCGCGTGAACCCGTCAGTCTCGCCAGCACGCGCAGTACATTGCCGTCCACGGCAGGAACGGGGATGCCAAATGCAATCGAGGCAATCGCCCCCGCCGTATAGTCGCCGATGCCCGCCAAAGACCGCAGCGCGGCATAATCCGCAGGAAGCGCGCCGCCGTGAAGCTCCGTCATTTGTTGTGCCGCTTTTTGCAAGTTGCGGGCGCGGCTGTAATAGCCAAGTCCCTCCCACAGCTTCATCAGGCGGTCGGGTTCCACCGTCGCCAGCGACTCCACATCGGGGAGTTCATTCATAAACCGCTCAAAATACGGGATCACCGCTTCAATGCGGGTTTGCTGGAGCATAATCTCCGAAACCCACACTCGGTACGGTGTCGGTTCGATGCGCCACGGAAGCAATCGTTTTCCCGCATCAAACCAGTCGCACAGCGGCGTGACGATTGCTTGCAAACGAGTTTGCGTATCCATCGCGCCGCCCTCCTTAGGTATACTTATACAGATTATAGTATACCACAGGTTTCCCCATCTATCAAGTGTCAATTTTTGAGGAAATCGGTACTTGATATTGCTTAGTGGGGTAGCCAAGGAGGCACGGGAGGGTGTCGCCAAATGTCGGCAAGCAATCTTGCCAAACCCGTCACTTTATGCTACTATACATGTAAGGAGGCGATGGTATGAAACGGTTTTTCTCTCTTTTATCTGCAATTAGTCTTTTATTGACAGGATGTTCTCTTGCCAAAAACGAACCCGCACAAATCAAAGTGATGTCGTGGAACATCCTCAACCCCGCGTGGGGCGGCCCGCCCGCCGAGACGCGTATTGAAACCTTTTTTACAACCCTGACCGAGCAGATGCCCGATGTCATTGGTTTGCAGGAGGCGAGCGGTCCGTGGCAGGCAGAATTTGATGCTCTCCCTGCCCCCTATCAGGCGATTTGCAACAAGACCGACAGCGGCAAGGATTGCATGACGATGTTCTTTTACAACACCGAAACGCTGACACTTGTCGAAAACGGCATCGAAGATCTGGATCCCGCTTCCAACATCCGCGTGGTCTCGTGGGCGGTGTTTGAGACGCAAAACGGCAAGCAGTTCCTCATCACCAACACCCATCCCGATTCGCGTGAAGCGGAATGCTTCAAACACACCAATCAATACCTCAATATCGCCCGTGAGCTGTACATGAAATATAATCTGCCCATGCTCAGCGTCGGCGATTTCAATGCACTCGAAGACAGTACATCCTACAATCTGTCGATTGCAGAAGGGTACACCGACAGCAAATATGCCGAGAGTGTGGAAATCATCAAAGACTACGACTCCTACCTGCTTGGCGATTACGGCGGCACGGCAACCCGCGGCAAAGGCTCGCGCGATCACATCTTTTTCAAAGGCGCTGTGACACCGCTGACTTATGAAACGATTTATAACGACGCAACCCGCGAAGTCTCAGATCATCTGCCTGTTGTGGCGAATGTGGAGATCGGATAACAGAAAAAAAAGAGAGACGATTCAGAGCGGAATCGTCTCTCTTTTTTTACACCCCAATGCGGTGTGCACATAAAAACGCCCCGTGCGGATGCACGGGGCGTTTGCCTGTTCTTTATTTCGCGATGAGCGATTGTCCGTCCATTTCGGTGGGTTGCTCAATACCCATCACTTCGAGCATCGTCGGCGCGATATCCGCCAGACGACCGCCCTCACGCAGGGTGCAATCCTTACCGACAATGACAAACGGCACAATATTGGTGGTGTGCGCGGTGAACGGCGAGCCGTCCTCGTTCATCATCTTATCGGCGTTGCCGTGGTCAGCGGTGATGAGCGACACGCCGCCCATCTTCTTGGTTGCTTCCACAACCATACCGACGCAGGTGTCGACGGTCTCGACCGCCTTGACAGCCGCTTCAAACACGCCCGTGTGACCGACCATATCGCAGTTGGCGAAGTTGAGGATGATCACATCGTACTTGCCGCTTTCGATGCGGGCAACACACTCGGCGGCGACCTCGGGAGCGCTCATTTCGGGCTTGAGGTCATAAGTCGCGACTTTCGGGGACGGAATAACACAGCGATCCTCACCCTCGTACGGTGCCTCAAGACCGCCGTTGAAGAAGAAGGTCACATGCGCATACTTCTCGGTCTCCGCGATGCGCAGCTGGGTCTTGCCGAGCTTCGAGAGATACTCGCCAAGCACATTGGTCAGGTCGACGGGCGGATACGCCACTTCGCAGTTGGGCATCGTTGCGTCGTACTGCGCCATGCACACATAGTTGACGGGAAAGCGACCGAAACGGCGCTCAAAGCCCGTGAACTCGTCATCGGTGAAAATGCGGGTCATCTGACGCGCACGGTCGGGACGGAAGTTGAGGAACACAACGGTGTCGCCCTCCGCAACACGGCCGTCCTCGGCGGTGACGCAAGGCAGGATGAACTCGTCGGTCACATCGTTTGCATAGCTGCGCTCGATGCACTCTTTCCAGTTTGCCGCCGTCTCGCCTTCGCCGTACACGAATGCGGCGTAAGCCTTTTCCTCGCGGTCCCAGTTGCTGTCGCGGTCCATCGCGTAGTAGCGACCGACCACCGTCGCGATCTTGCCAAGACCGATGGCATCCATCTTGTCCTGCACATTCTGCAGGAAGCGCATGCCGTCCTTCGGGTCGGTGTCGCGACCGTCGGTGATAGCGTGAACATAAACCTTGTCAGCGCCCATTGCCTTTGCCATATCGAGCAGACCGAACAGGTGCTCCTCGTGGCTGTGCACGCCGCCGTCGCCCATCAGACCCATAAAGTGGATCGCTTTGCCTGCGTCGATCGCGGCTTTCATATTTTTGACGAGCACGGGATTTTGCATCATCGTGCCGTCGAGGATGGATTTGGTGATGAGGGTGAGCTGCTGATACACCACGCGGCCTGCGCCGATGTTGGTGTGACCGACCTCACTGTTGCCCATCTGACCGTCGGGCAAGCCCACATCCATACCCGATGCACCAATGGTGGTGTAGGGGTTGTTTTCAAAAATCGCCGTCAGGTTGGGCGTTTTTGCCGCTTCGATTGCATTTCCCTTAACGCCGGGGTTGATGCCGAAGCCGTCCATAATGATCAGCGTGGTAGGTGTTTTCATAACGCACGGTTTCCTTTCTTATTTCGCCGCGTTCACGATGACCGCGAAGTCTTCCGCCTTCAGGGACGCGCCGCCGATAAGACCGCCGTCAACATCGGACTGTGCCAGAAGCTCTGCCGCGTTGCCCGCGTTCATCGAGCCGCCGTACTGAATGGTGACAGCCTTCGCCACATCGTCGTTGTACAGAGCGGCAACAACCTTACGGATATCGGCGCACACTTCGTTTGCCTGCTCCGCCGTTGCGGTGCGGCCGGTGCCGATTGCCCACACGGGCTCGTAAGCGATGATGATGCGGCTCATTTCCTCAGCCGACACGCCGCAAAGTGCGATCTTGGTCTGCATCGCGCACACCTCAGCGGTGACGCCCTGCTCACGCTGCTCGAGGTACTCACCCACGCAGAGGATGACAGTCAGGCCTGCATCCAGAGCTGCGCGCACGCGCTGGTTGACAGTCTGGTCGGTCTCGCCGAAATACTGACGGCGCTCGGAGTGGCCGATGATGACATAACCGACACCCATTTCCTTGAGCATATCCGCCGAGATCTCTGCGGTGAACGCGCCGCTCTTTGCCCAGTGGCAGTTCTGCGCCGCCACACCGATGTTGGTGCCTGCGGTCGCCTCAAGCGCCACATGCAGATCGACAAACGGCACACCCACGATCACATCGCAGGATGCGTCCGCCACGAGGGGCTTGATTTCTTCGATAAGAACCTTCGCCTCAGCGGGGGTCTTGTTCATTTTCCAGTTACCGGCAATTACATATTTACCCATTTGTAATACTCTCCTTTTTTTACATTTGATGGACTTCCCCTTGAGGGGGAAGTATTAAGAACATTTCAAAGGCGGGCGGGAGATCCCGTCCGCCTTTGAGAATACAGACTTATTTCTCGTTGAGGCAGGCGATGCCGGGCAGTTCCTTACCCTCGAGGAACTCAAGGGAAGCGCCGCCACCGGTGGAGATGTGGGTCATCTTGTCGCCGTAGCCGAGGGTGTTGACAGCCGCCGCCGAGTCGCCGCCGCCGATGACAGTCACAGCGTCGGTCTCTGCAAGAGCCTTCGCCACAGCGATGGTGCCCTTAGCAAGGATCGGGTTCTCGAACACGCCCATCGGGCCGTTCCAGACAACCGTCTTGGCATTCTTGACTTCTTCTGCGAACAGCTCAGCAGACTTGGTGCCGATATCGAGGCCCATGTGGTCTGCGGGGATCGCGTCAACATCCACAACCGTCACATCGATGGGAGCATCGATCGGGTTGGGGAATTCTTTTGCGATGGTGCAGTCGATCGGGAGCAGGATCTTGACACCCTTCTCCTCTGCCTTTGCGAGCATCTCGCGGCAGTAGTCGATCTTGGTTTCGTCGATCAGCGAGGTGCCGACGCCGTAGCCCTTTGCCGCGTTGAAGGTGTACGCCATGCCGCCGCCGATGATGAGGGTGTCCGCCTTCGCAAGGAGGTTCTCAATAACGGGGAGCTTGCTGTCGACCTTCGCACCGCCGAGGATGCAGACAAACGGACGGACGGGGTTCTCGACCGCGTCGCCGAGGTACTTGAGCTCTTTGCCGATCAGGTAGCCGGCAACCGCTTCCTTCACATAGGACACAACGCCCACGGTGGAGCAGTGTGCACGGTGAGCGGTACCGAATGCATCGTTAACAAAAATGTCTGCCAAAGAACCGAGCTCAGCCGAGAATGCTTCGCCGTTCTTGGTCTCTTCTGCGCGATAACGGGTGTTCTGGAGAAGAACAACATCGCCGTCCTGCATAGCTGCCACAGCCGCCTTCGCGTTTTCGCCGACAACATTGTCGTCCGCCGCGAACACAACTTCCTTACCGAGCTTCTCGGAGAGAGCGACCGCCACGGGAGCGAGAGACAGCTCGGGCTTCGCTTCACCCTTCGGCTTGCCGAGGTGCGAGCAGAGGATCACGCGACCGCCGTCGGCGATCAGCTTTTTGATGGTGGGCAGAGCCGCGTTGATGCGGTTCTCATCGGTGATGACACCGTTCTTGAGCGGCACATTGAAGTCGCAACGCACGAGAACCTTTTGGCCCTTTACATTGATATCGTCCACAGTTTTCTTGTTGAGAGCGTTCATTGACAAGACATCCTTTCTCAATATATAATTTGTTAAATTAAAGACAATGTCCCAATTCCTTATTGTATAGTATTTTTCCGCTTTTTGCAAGTATTACAGCGGTTTTTTAGTAAAATATTTTTGTAGACACAGCAAAAAAAGTGTGATATTATCAAAAATAGGATATCTGCTTTTCAAAACGACGCCGAAGGAAGTGGGAATGATATGGATACAACCCGCAAAAACGACCTGCGCGAATGGGCAACCCATATAAGCGAGGTGGAGATGATTCCGTGGGACAGTTTCCCTGAGCTCGATTTATACATGGATCAGGTCATCACGATGATGAACCGCCAGCTGGAGCCGCTGTATGTCGACTCCGACCGCCCGCTCACCCCGAGTATGATCAACAACTATGTCAAGGACGGCGTGATGCCGCGCCCATCGCACAAGAAATATACGCGCGAACACCTGACCGTCCTCTCGCTCATCTGTATGCTCAAGCCCGAGTTCACCCTGCCTGAAATCCGCGAGCTTGTCACAGCACTGAGCGGGTTTTATCCCACCGAGGAGTTGTACCGTGCTTTTTGCGAGTCGCAGGCAACGCATCTGCGCGAAGCGGCACAGCGCCTTGAACCGCTGGAAAATCTGAATGATGCCGAGCGCTACCGACTGGCGATGGATCTCGCACTGGAAGCAAACGCCAAGCGCATCGCGGCAACACGGCTGCTCGCCTCGCTGACGCCGGAAAACGAGCCGGCTGAGGACAAAAAAGAGAAAAAAGAGAAGAAAAAGAAAAAGGACGAAACGGATTAAACGGAATGCCATCGCATATACTCTATCGAAGGAGTGATGTGCGATGGCATTTTTTCAGAAAACCGTAAATCTCAGAAAACTGATTCTGTACATCGGCGGCACTTTGGCGGTGGCAGGCATCTCTGCCCTGCTGGGCAGACCGAACATCGACGAACTGGTGAAGCCCCCGCTCACCCCGCCTGCGTGGCTGTTCCCCATTGTATGGACGGTGCTGTATCTGCTGATGGGGTATGCGGCATACCGCATCTCGATGAGCAGTGACGGCAATAAAAGCGGCGCACTGAAAACCTACTGGATTCAGCTTGCCGTCAACGCGCTGTGGAGTCCCGTGTTCTTTTCGCTTGAGTGGCGGCTGTTCGCGTTTTTCTGGTTGTTGTTGCTGATTGTGCTGATCGGGCGCACGATCCTGCAGTTCGGCGCAATCGACCGCACTGCGGCACGGCTTCTCTACCCGTATCTCGCGTGGTGCGCCTTTGCAGCGTATTTGAATTTGGGGTTTTATTTATTGAACCGATAAAGACAAAAGGGTCGGCTTGATGCCGACCCTTTTGGTTATTCCGCTATTGAATGCCCCCTGCAATCAGAGCGCTTCCACACAACGGCGGAAATGCTCGCCGCGCTCTTCAAAATTGCGATACAGATCAAAGCTCGCGGAGGCGGGCGACATAAACACGATATCGCCTTCTTTGGAAAGCTGTGCCGCCGTTCTGACCGCTTCTTCCATCGAGCCGACACGGGCAATGGGCATTTCGCCGCATGCGCGGATTGCCGCTTCGATGGCATCCGCCGTCGCACCGAGCAGGATGGCAAGTTTTACCGTCTCCATCGCGACAGGGCCGAGCGGATCGTACGGAATATGCTTATCGTAGCCGCCCGCGATCAGGATGACCTTGCGGTCAAACGCTTTCAGACCTGCGATGGTGCGCGACGGGCTGGTGCCGATGGAGTCGTTGTACCATTTCACGCCACGGCGCTCACGCACCAGCTCACAGCGATGCGCCACGCCGCCGAATTCCTTGGCAAACGCCGCCATCACCTCTACGGGGACATCGCCCCAGGTTGCCGCAAAGGCAGCGAGGAAGTTTTCTACATTGTGTACGCCGGGCAGGCGGATCTCCTTTGCCGCCACGATCGGCGTTGTCACGCCGTCTTTGGTCACGCACAGCATCTCATCCTCATTCAGCCACGCGCCCTCCTGCGCCGCGCGGCGCGAGAAACGCAAGCACTCGCCCGCGACCGCATCGGCAAATGAGGCGGTAATATCGTTGTCGGCATTGAGCACGGCGCGGTCTGCCGCCGTCTGGAACGCGACCAGATTTTTCTTCGCATCGATGTACTCCTGCATATCGGTGTGCCAATCCAGGTGATTGGGTGCCACATTGGTGACCACGGCGACACGCGGGCTTTGGGTCATCATGGTCAGCTGAAAGCTGGAGATCTCCACCACCGCGACATCGGTGTCCTGCACCATATCAATATCGGGCAGAAGCGGACGGCCGATGTTGCCACCCAGATGCACCGTCTTGCCCGCGGCACGGAGCAGACCTGCAATGATGCTCGTTGTGGTGGTTTTGCCGTCAGAGCCTGTCACCGCATAGATCGGTGCGGGGCACAGCTCAAAGAACAGCTCCATTTCCGAAGTGACGGGGATGCCTTTTTCACGCGCCGCCTGAAACGGGGCAAGATACGGCTTCATACCCGGCGTGCGCAAAATCATATCCATCTCCGTTACGCAACCGAGATACTCCTCGCCGAGGCTGAGTGTGGCGCCGAGTGCTTCCAGCTCCTTTGCCGCGTCCTCACCGAGTTCTTCACGGGTGCGGCGATCGCACGCCGTCACCACCGCGCCGTGTGCCAGAAACTGCTTAACAACGGGCGTATTGTTGCGGCCGATGCCGCAGATCGCGACGCGCTTGCCGCGTATATTCTCAAAAAACAATTGTGCTTTGGTCATAGTTGTCATCTCCTATCCCGTCTATTATACGCATTTTGCGCGGGAATGGCAATCGCTTTTGTAAAAATTCTCCGTATTCGTGAATTTTTTTTAAATCCTTGTCGTATGTAGTTGCACAGAGCTTCTGTGCCGTGGTAATATAAACTGAATATACTCTTCGTTTCAGGAGATGACACTATGTTTTTCTATAAAGGACTGTCCTGCCCGCACTGCGAAAAACCGTTTGAGGAATCGGACGATGTGGTGGCGTGCCCTGTCTGCGGTGCGCCTCATCATCGCGACTGCTGGAAGGAGCACGGCGGCTGTGCCTGTGCCGAGGCACACGGCACGGAACATCAATGGTCGCGCGACGCGGCGATGAAGCAACCCGAGCCAATCGCGGTCGAGCCGCCCGCACCCGAAACCGCAACCCCTCGGGCGATCTGCCCGCGATGCGGTGCGGACAATTCGCCATTTGCTGAGCGATGCAGCTGTTGCGGCAATTCCTTGCAGGCGCAGGACTGGCACACGGCATCGCGGCCGCCGTTCGGTGCGCCGCCCGCAAGCGTTCACGAATATGCGCCGTTCCATACCCACACGATATACTGCGGAAATGTTTCCCCCGAAGCACAGCTCGAAGGCGAAAGCGCCGCAGATCTGGCAACGGTCGTGCGCACCAACATCCCCTATTATCTGCCGCGCTTTGAGCGGATGGCCAAAACGGGATCGCGCTCCTCGTGGAACTGGGCAGCGTTTTTCCTACCGTCTTATTGGCTCTTGTTCCGCAAGCAATATCTCGCAGGTGCGGCGATGCTGGCGCTGGAAATCTTCCACACGGTCATCCTCAACCTTCTCGCGTTTGCGTGCTTCCCGTCCGTGTTTGACAAGGTTGACTATGCGGAGATGATGAAAGAACTGCTGTGGCTGATGGAATCAAATCCGCGTGCCGAGATCGCCGCGTACATCATCACGCTGTTTTCGCTGACGCTGTTTTGTGTGCGGCTGTTTGTGGCACTGTTCGGCAACCGTCTGTATATGAAGCATTGCCTGCGTACGGTGCGCAAAGCCCGCCAAAGCTACCCCGAAGGCTACCGCGCACAACTGGCGATGGTCGGCGGTACCTCTGCCGCGCTCGCTCTTGTGGGCTATATGTGTTCGACACTGTTGCCCAGCTTCCTGTTGATGCTGATCTCGTGATTTCAAAAACAAAGGATGTCTGATTATGCGTAAGTTATGGTTGCCCATCTGTGCGGTGCTGGTGAGCGTTTCGCTCTGTATCTCGATGCTTCCGCTGTGGTCGGCGGCACAAACCGTCCACGGCGATATTACAGGTGACGGCACCGTCAACTCGATCGATGCCCAGCGTTGTTTTTACTATGTGGCGCGCTTGCTGCCGCTGAACGCGGAGCAATACAGCGCGGCAGATGTCACAGGCGACGGCACGGTGACGCTTCGGGATGCGGCGACAATCTTTTATCTCGCGGGGGGACTGATCGAACCGCCGACGACCACGACAACAACTACCACTACAACCACGACAACAACTACAACCACCACAACCACAACT
>JAZRTC010000025.1:0-6556 GCA_045651865.1 Acutalibacteraceae bacterium | reverse complement strand
TCAGGCTCGCTGATAAGCGCCATCGCAATGCTCAAACGCCGTTGCCAGCCACCCGACAGCTTTCCAGCCTTTTTATTCATCACGGCATCCAGTCCGAGCTTTTGGGCAATTCGTTCTACCTTCGCTTGTCGTTCGCTCTTTCGGAAACCGTGCACACCGCACATCAACTCCAGATTTTCACGCACCGACAATCCGCTCGCAACGGCTGTCTCCTGCGGAGAAACCGCAATCATCGCTTTGACTGCCGCCGCTTCATTCACAATGCTTTTGCCGTTCAAAAACGCATCACCGCTTGTCGGCTGTGTCAGGCAGGACAGCATTTTAACGGTTGTCGTTTTTCCCGCACCGTTGATACCGAGCAACGCCAGCAATTCGCCTTGCCTCACAGACAGCGACAGGTTATCCACTGCCAATACATCTTTATACCGTTTGGTAAGTCCCTGTATACGGATCGCTTCCATTCCTCTCACTCCATTCCATATTGCTTGCGAAGTCCCTGATAGGCGTCGGTGAGCATCTTACTCACAAGCTCGCGGTCGAGATCCAAAAATCCCGTTGCAACCATCGCGGCAATGCCGTGAACGAACGCCCACATCTCCAGATGAAACAATTTGGATTCCTGCTCACCGAGTCCCGTGTTTGTCTGCACCATGGCATACATCTGATCGTTTATGTCCGGTTGCTCGAACGCGGTTTCATCGGAGCGATCGCGCATATACAAAAGTTTAAACAGTTCCTTTTCTTCTTTTGCAAAACGAATATATGCCATACCGCTTGCCTTATACATCGGAAACTCGCCCGCTTCCGTCTCACGGCGGATATACTCCCTGCAGATCGCATCGGCTTTTGCCACAACTGCAAAGCGCAATTCCTCCATCGTGGCAAAGTTGGAAAACACCGGCTGTGTGGAGCAAGCAAGCGCGGTCGCTACATTTCTGGCGTTGAGCGTCCCTGCGCCGTGTTGACGCACAAGATCCACAGCGGCTTGTACAATGTCCTCTTTTGTAACCTTGATCTTTGGCGGCATCCTGCACACCTCCATAAAATAGCTTATGTTATATATCTATCGTTATTTTACAATCAAACAGGATTTCTGTCAAGGGAATTACAAAAAACAGCGGTGTTGCCACCGCTGTTTTGAATTTATAATTCAATCAACTGTCCGCCGAGCGTTTTGTAATCCTCCTTACAGGTCAGAAGGATAATCTGGTGTCGGGTGGCACAGTCTTTGAGCAATTCACAGGACTGCGCCGTGCGCCCCGCATCCATATTTGCAAACGGGTCATCCAGCACAATAACACCGCCGCCTTCGGGGAACAGATGGTCAAGCATCGCCAGACGGAAGCTGAGCGAAACGGTTTCCTTGGTTCCTTCCGACAATTTGGCAAAATCGACCGCGCGGTCACCCGTGTAGATCTGCATCTGCAAGCGGTCGGGATCGGGGAATTCTGTTGTCAGGCGCGATGCCGAGAGAATGCTCAGATTATCTGCAAAGCGGCGGGCAAGCTCCGTCATCGGATTGCCGCCGAGCTGTTCCTTTTGTGCAAGAAACATCTCTTTAATGTGCATCCAGTGGATAAGCAGTTCTTTTTGCTCGTCAAGGCGTCGTTGCGCCGCATCAAACATTTCCGCAGGGTCGCCTTCAAGACGGTCTTTATACCCTTCCAGCCGTCCTGCGGCAACCGTTTTTGCCGCAAGCGCTTCCTCTTTTCGCTGCTGTGCATCAAAGAGGCACGCCTGCAACTGTGCAAGATGTGCTTCGGGATCAGCAATCGCCGCATATTCCGCAGGAATCGCCTGGGTTGCCTCCAACGATGTCCGCGCTTTTTCAAGCGACATCGTAGTATCAAAGGCTTTGGCTTTCAGTGAATCCACCGAGCCGTATTCCGCTTCATATCCCTGCACGACCGTCTGCGTCACGGCAATAAACCGCGCCACATCACCGCCGCACAGCACACGGATATCCTGCTCAATCTCCTCAGCGGAGCGAACGGCATCCCCGCACAGCTTTGCTTCGGATTCAAGCGCCTCAAACGACTGCTCACCGAGCAACATTCGCAGCTTTTCCGACACCGTTTCCAAGGTGCGACGGTCGTCAGCCGCGCGAACCGACGCTTCTTCCAGTTCTTCCAATGTTGTAACACGGAAAACTTGCAGCACATTGTCTGCCGTTTGTTGCTGCTCGGCGATTTCCTTTGTAATAGCGGCAGTATCCACATTGGCAGGAGACAGTTGCATCTCCATTACGCCATCAACCGTAACGGTCACAGCTTCCGTGATTGCCAAGGTTTCCGCAGAAACATCCAACAACGCCCCTGTACGAAGCGAGCGCACCTCCACCTTGTGATCGCCGAACATGCGGATGCCAGCGGCAAGATTCATACCGCACAGAGCGTTTTGAAGAGACTGCAGACGGCGCAAGGCATTGCGCACTGTATCAACATCCTCCGCACAAGGACAAGGCATGTCGGCAAGCTTGGTTTTCAGCGTGCCGATTTCGGATACAAGTGCGCTTGCCGCCGCATAGCGCGTCAGGCAACGGCGTGCTTGCTGTTCCTTTTGCAAGGCAAAGGCTTTTTCAAGCGCATTCGCGCAAGCAGGCCATTTTTCAAGTATGTCGCGTAGCTTGGCGAGCTCGGTTTCCAGCCTTGTGATTTTTTCGCGGCGTTCAGCACACACGACAAGGGTCGATGCAAATCCGCGGAAGGTATCAAACGCGGTCTGTGCGTGTGACACCTGCGCATCCGCAACCGCGCAAACCGCCGCTGTGCGGTCAGCCTCGCGTTCCAGCGACGCAATATCTTCCAGAACGGTTTTCGCGTCTTCCAGTGCATAATATGCCTTCAGGATTTCGCCGAGTCCTGCCGACCAGCGTCCCTGCTTGCGGACAGGACGGTCAAGCTCCACATCCCAGTGTTTGCCGACAAGCTCGTCGATTTTCGCATCGATCGCCTGTCCGATGACATCCACCGATACCCCGTCGCACTCTGCCGCCGCCATGGTCACCGCATCGGCAATATCCTGTTTGCCGTCTGTTTTTTTGGCGGAGTCAAGCAAGGTCTGCAACGCCGCATCCGTCGCCCGCTGGGACGACAGCAACAAATGGGTATACACACCCTCGCCGTAGACAAGCTCCTCACGCAAAACCGCCTCAATGGTTTTGGCATCGCGGATGATGCCATCGGGAGTCGACAGCATACAGCGCGCATCTGCGCCCCATTCCTTTGTCAAAGTATAGGTGCCGTTGTGCGTTTCAAATGTCAGTTTACCGTCGGCGAAATCGCCTTTGGTTTTGCTCCCTCGTTTTGCAGAAGGGAAATACAGATCGACAAACTCTTTGTCCGACCGTCCGTCGATGCGGGCATTCTGAAACAAGGTGCGGGAGATCAGGTTGACAAGTGTACTCTTGCCGCTTTCGTTTTTGCCGTAGATCACATTGATGCCGCTTTGAAAGCGCACATCCGTGTCACGAAGTCCTGCAAACTGCGTGCAGGAAACGGATCGTAAGTTCATATCACACCTCTCCCTTCAAGTCTTGTAACAGCTCGTACATCAGCTGTGCTTCCTTTGGCTCGGTAAGAAGTGAGGAAAGCAATCCTGCCGCAAAGGAGGTTTCGGGATATTCCGAATCAATCAGCTCTTGGGAAATCAGGCGGGTGAGCGCGTGATCGTTGTAAGTCCCCTCCGTAAAGCGGGCAAGCGATGCCTCCAGAATCGCCGCGCGATTCTCATATTCCTGTGCCGACACTGCGCCGCGAAGCACCAGATCCACAACCGTGCGATCCGCAAACGGTTCGAGTGCTTCCTTCAGCGTTTGTTCCATCGTACCTGCCGCAAGTGTCAGATGCAGACGGACAAAGCGCAGATCGCCTGTGGTAACCTTTTTGGCGCGAAGCGATGCACCTTGTGCAAGTTCGATCACAAAGCAAGATCCTTCGGTGTTGCACGCAACATCAGTCTGCACATGCGTGCCTGCGTTGAAAACACGCTCGGAAGTAGCCGTCATCTCGGCGGATAACGACGGAAACGGCACATGGGTGTGACCGATGAGCCACGCATCCACGGGGATGCTTTCCAGCTCACGACGGGTCATCAAAAAATACTGTCCTTCGCTGTCGATGGTTTCCCCCTCGACCGCGCCGTGAGCAATGCCGATGCGGTATACGCCATCAGCATCCCATTCCTGCTCCTTGATCCATCCGAGGTTGTTCTGCCCTGCCGCCGAATGAAGCGAAGTGCAAAGCGCAGGATAAAGCACGACCTCCTGCTCCCCGACCGTCAGCGGATAAGGACGGCACTCTGTCAGGATCACCACATTATCAAGAGAGGACACCGCATCGCGCACGGTTTGCCACAACTTGACATCGCGGTCATAGTAATCGTGGTTACCCGGCAATACTGCGACGGTGCCGCGAAAACGCGAGAGTGCTGTAAACACACGCACAATATCGCGCTTGGCAATGCTGTATGTATTTTCAAAAAGATCGCCGGCAATCACAAAGAGGTCACAATCCTCCTCATTCGCTGTCTGTACCATACGGTCAAAAGCAAACAGACGCGCTTCCACCAGAACCGCCGATTGCTCATGACCGGCGTATTTCAGACCGATATGATTGTCACCCGTTAAAAAGATTTTCAGCATCCGCTATCACTCCAAAAACCACCGCGGTATTTTGCAACTGCAAAACACCGCGGTAATCGTATTTATTAAAACTCGTCAATCAAAAATTCTTCTGCAAGCGGTGTGAGAGCAAACTCCTTCACATCCGCGCCGAGGCTGACTGCCAGCCACAGCTTCATATACATCGGCACAAACGCGCAGAACGGCAACACCGTCAGACCGAGCTCATCAAAAGCTTCGGTACTGGCATAGCGGCTTTCACCCTTTTCCACATCCACCACAAACAGCGGAATCTGTTTCTCTGCCGCACGCTTACAGAAAGCCCGGAAGTTGGCGCTTTCCGTATTGAGTGTACCGGAGTGATACGGGCGGATAAGAACCGCTTTCACACGATCAAGATCATAGGCGTACACATCACCGGGACACACCTGAATCGTCAGTACACCCGCATCCTCCGCATACTCGGCGTATTGATACGCATCGCCGACATTGCCGGTGTCGCCACGGCGGTAAGCCGTATTTTTGATGATCACATCGTCCTCACACACCGCATAAGGTGCTCTGCCGAGACTAAAAACCTCATCACTCATTTCCGCGTGAACCAACAGACGCGTTGCGCGGTGCAAACGGGTCACCAGATCGCGGTTCTTGTAGCTGACAAAGGTACCCTTGCCGCTTTTCGATCGGATAAAAGCGACTGCTGCCGCAAAATTGCGATGACCGTTGGCGCGGCGATCCTCAAGCGGATAGTTACTGGACACAAACACGATCGGCAGACTTTGACCGCCGAATACATACGCAAGAGCGGACGCCGTGTACTGCAATGTATCGGTGCCGTGTGTAATAATGATACCGCCGTAGCCGTTGTCCTTATGCTCACGCACGCAAGCGATAAGTTTATTCAGATAGTCGTTAGAAAGATGCTCGCTCAATGTTGTAAACGGAGTTACCGTCTCAAATGTGACATCCGAATCGGGATGCTTTTCCATAAAATGATCAATCAACGCATACGAACGCGTTTCATCGGGGGTGATCCATTCTCCTGTTTGTACACTGCCGATCGTACCGCCGGTCATAACAACAAGAATTTTCATACGATGCTCTCCCTTCTGTACTCCACAATTATTCCCAAGTAACATTCGTTTATTAAGGCAGTACAAATCCCATCTTTTTCTTCGCTTTGCTCAGGGTGCGAGCCGCGACATACGATGCGGTAGAAGCACCCTTTTTCATCATCTCTTCCAGATATGCCTTATCTTTCATCAGCGCGTCAAAACGCTCCTGCACGGGGGCAAGCTCGGCGGCAACCGCTTCGCCGACGGCGACCTTGAAATCGCCGTAGCCGCGACCGTCGAATTCGCGCTCGATCTCATCGTAGGTTTTGCCCGTGACAGCGGCGAAGATTTCCATAAGATTGTTGATGCCGTCTTTGCCGTCCGCATAGCGCACGCACGCCTCGCTGTCGGTGACAGCGCGCTTGAATTTGCGAAGGATGGTGTCTTTATCGTCACGCATCGAAATAAACGCATTCTGGTTTTCGTCGGATTTCGACATTTTCTTGGTCGGATCCTGCAAGGAGCGCACGCGCGCACCCGCCTTCATGATATACGGCTCAGGGACCACAAAGGTGTTGCCGTACAGGTTGTTGAAGCGGCTTGCCACATCGCGGGCAAGCTCACAGTGCTGTTTCTGATCGGCACCGACAGGCACATAATCGGGCTGATACAGCAAGATATCCGCCGCCATCAGTGTCGGGTATGCAAACAGACCGAGGTTGATATTGTCGGCGTGTTTTTGCGATTTATCCTTGAACTGGGTCATGCGGGACAACTCGCCGAACTGCGTATTACACGCGAGAAGCCATGCAAGCTCCGCGTGCTGCGGCACCTGCGACTGCACAAAAATCACATTTTTCTCGGGATCCAGACCGATGGC
>JAZRTC010000024.1:0-17666 GCA_045651865.1 Acutalibacteraceae bacterium | reverse complement strand
AATAATCTTGTTCTCGGTGCGATTTGTGCCGCACCGAGCGTACTCGGTCATCGCGGGTTCCTCAGCGGTAAGCGCGCGGTGTGTTATCCCGGTTTCGAAAAAGAACTTCACGGCGCGACCGTTGAAAACGCATCGGTCGTGACCGATGGCAAGATCATCACAGCCAAGGGTGCGGGAGTTGCCGATCTGTTCGGTCTGGCGCTGGTTGCGGCGCTTGTCGATGAAACAACCGCAAACTCGTTGAGAGAAGGGATCCAATGCAGGTAACGGATATCCGCCCGATCAAGCAGGAGCTCCGCGAACGCTACAAAGCACAGCGTCGTGCAATGCCCGAGCGGGAAAAGGCGGCAAAAGACCGGCGCATTGCGGAAAATGTGCGCCGTTTATGGCAATATGAAAAATGTGATACCATACTGTGTTATGTGTCCACGGCGATCGAGGTTGACACGCATGAGATCATTCGTCGGGCACTTGCGGACGGCAAAAAGGTAGCAGTGCCGCGCTGTGTCCCCGACACGCGATTTATGGAATCGTATTACATCGAGTCCATCGATGAACTCAAACCAGGCACTTTCGGTGTGCTGGAACCCGATCCCGACCCCGAAAAGCTTGTGACCGATCTTACGAGCGGTCTGTGCCTTGTTCCGGCACTTTGCTACGATCTGGCAGGGTACCGCCTCGGCTACGGCAAGGGATATTACGACCGTTATCTGGCAGGGTTCGGAGGCTCGCTGGTCGGACTTTGTTACAGCGATTGCATTGAACGCCACCTTCCGCACGGACGGTATGACCGTCCTGTGGAAACGCTGGTGACGGAACAATATATCCGACGGATCGACCGTCGGCGATAACACGATAGGAGGAATTCCGCGTGAGTGAAAACACAAAAAAACAAGGTGATTTTGAGTCGATCCTTGATGAGATTTATGCCGATACACCGCCGTCTGCGGAGCGGCTGGATCTGGAGAACCGTTCGGCTCCTCGTCGCAATACGGCGTATCTGAGCTTTGAGCAGGACGATGATGTGGAAGAGCTGACAGCGGCTCCTGCCGCTACCATTATGATGGATGTACCTGCAGAAGAGATGGTGCGTGTGTATGACAGTGCACCGACAAAAGCAATCCGTACCGATGATTCGACCCGTGTCATCCAAATGCCCGAAGACCCGTCCGGTGAGGAGTATGAGGACGAGGAAGACGAGCCGCGTCGCGGCCGCAACAGCGAGGCGATGGGCTGTCTGGGTTCGATTATTTATGTGTTTGTGGTGCTGGTGATCTCGTCGGTGCTGGCGTTCTTTATTTATCGCGCTGCGGTGGATGTAACGGGCATCGGTCGTCCCAGCATGAATATTGATGTCAATGTTCCCGAAGGAGCATCGACGCAGGATGTTGCGGAGCTTCTCAAGGATAAAGATGTTATCAAAGAGCCGTTTTTCTTCCGCGCCTATTGTCGTGTGACACACGCGGACGGCACATTCCATCCCGGCGTGCATACACTTTCGGCCAATATGGGATATGACGGCATTGTGGATGAGTTGCAGACACTGGAAATGCGCGATACCGTGACGGTGACGATCCGCGAAGGCTCCACGATCGATATGATCGCCAAGCAGCTTGAGGAATACGGTGTCTGCACAACCAAGGAATTTTACACAGCGCTTGTCACCTATGATTTTAATGATTACGATTTTATCGCCGAGCTGACGGAGGCAGAGCGCGCCAATCGTGTGTACCTGCTGGAGGGATATCTGTTCCCCGATACCTATGAGTTCTATGTGGACAGTTCACCTGAGACGGCCATCCGCACGATGCTTGATAACTTTGCCAAACGCGTGGATGCGGATACCCGTGCCTCGATCAAGGCTTCGGGCAAAACGCTCAACGAGGTGCTGATTCTTGCCTCCATCGCACAGATGGAAGCGGGCGAGGAAGAGGATATGCCGCGTGTTATGCGTGTCATCCGCAACCGCTTGGAAAACCCCTCGTATTTCCCGTATCTCCAGCTCGACTCCACGGAAGATTACTTGCTTAACCTGTTGCCGACCAGCGGTGCTCAGATCGTGGATACCGCTTACAATACCTATGAACGACAGGGTCTGCCCGTCGGCGCGATTTGCAACCCGGGTCTTGCGGCGATCAATGCGGCACTCAACCCGTCGATGGAACAGGATATTGTGAATTGCTACTATTTCGCCAGTATTGTGGAAACGGGCGAAACCGAATTCTTTGAAACCTTTGCAGAACATGAGGCGTGGTGCATTGAGCACGGCGTGGGTATGTATCAATGATGAAAAAACCAATTGAAATCTTATCTCCTGCGGGAGATGCCGACCGTCTGGATGCCGCGCTTCTTTACGGCGCAGACGCGGTGTATCTGGCAGGCAACGCCTTCGGTATGCGTACTGCCTGCAAAAACTTTGATTATGACTCCCTTTGCGCGGCAGTGAAGAAGGTACATGCCGCGGGAAAACGCGTGTTTGTGACCTGCAACACCTTGCCGCGCAACGAGGAGCTTGAGCAGCTTCCTGCCTTTCTGGAGCAGGTGGATGCCAGCGGTGCGGATGCTTTGATTGTTGCTGATGTCGGCATCCTGCCGCTTGTAAAACGGCATGCACCGCGATGTGAGATCCATGCGTCGACCCAGCTGGGCATCGTCAACTACGCAACGGCGAATATGCTCCACGATATGGGCGTGTCCCGTGTGGTGCTTGCCCGTGAGCTTTCGCTGGAGGAAGCGGCAACCATCCGTGCAAAAACGCCGTCGTCACTGGAAATCGAAGCCTTTGTACACGGTGCCATGTGTATGGCGGTGTCAGGTCGTTGTATGTTCTCGTACTACCTGGCAGGACGCGATGCAGGCAGAGGCGATTGCTCTCAGCCGTGCCGCTGGGGATATGAATTTATTGAACCTCACCGTCCCGACCGTGTGATGACCGCTGTTGAACACGGCAAGGGAACCTACCTGTTCAACGCCAACGATCTGAATATGCTGTCGTATATCCCGCAACTGTATGAAGCGGGTATCACCTCGTTCAAAATTGAGGGTCGCGCCAAAGCTCCGTATTATGTCGCCGTTATCACCAATGCCTATCGTCAGGCGGTGGATGGGTATTATGCGTCGGGTATGCGCTCGGATTATCAGGTGCCTGCGTGGGTGTTGGAGGAAGCTGATAAGGTCAGCCACCGCCCTTACAGCACAGGCTTTTACTTCGGGCAACCGACACAGAACAACGCCTTCGGCGGCTATGTACGGTCGTACGAGGTGGCCGCGGTGGTCACGGGCTATGAAAACGGACGGCTGCTTTTGCGTCAGCGCAACCGCTTTTTTGCAGACGATACGCTGGATGCTCTTATCCCGGGTGAACCGCCTGTGTTGCTGACGGCGACGGATCTGCGTGACGGTGAAGGCAATCGGATCGATGCCACACCGCATCCCGATATGGAATTGTCGATCGCGTTTGACCGTCCGCTTCCTGTCGGGGCGCTTCTGCGCAAAGAACGCACCGAGGATATCACAACCGCATAGTTTATCACACCTCTTTTACGGGCATACTGCTCCGTAAAAGGGGTGTTGTTTTATGCACAAACGGTTGATTGCTTTGATCGCATCCATAGCGGTCGTGATGATGGGACTTTGTGTTCGACTGTATACCCTGTCGGTCGGTGATCTGCAGACGGCGGCAGGACAGCAGTCGACTCGCCGCGAGACAATCGCGGTTGCTCGCGGTACGATCTATGACCGTTACGGTCAACCGCTTGTCAATCGCACAAATGAGATCACAGTGGCGGTGGCGCCGTTTGCGGAGTGTGTATCGTTAATGGAAACGGCGCTGAAGGGACTGGATCGAAGCCGCGTTCTGGAGGAATTGCGCCGCGGCGATTGCGCAACGGTCACCGTGGACGGGTGGCTGTCACCGACGGTCGGTGTAACGCAGATCCGCGCACCGCGCCGTTATGACACCGAGTCAACAGCCTGTCATATTATCGGATATATCAACGCAGACGGCGAGGGGGTAAACGGGGTCGAAAAAGCATACGATGAATTGTTATCTTCCTATAACGGAGAAGCAAGCGTGACCTATTCGGTGGATGCGCTCGGTCGTGTTGCTGTTGACGCCGAACCGCTTTTGACGAATGAGCTGTCAAGAGCAACAGGCGGTGTGGCGCTGACCCTTGACAGTGAGATACAGCGGCTTGTGCGGCAAGCGGCTGTATCGTATCTCGAGCGGGGCGCTGTCGTGGTGACGAATGTCCAAAACGGCGAGCTGCTTGCCTGTACAAGTGTACCCGTGTATGATCCGCGTGATGTAGAAGCCGTGCTCGACGATACCGCTTCACCGCTTCTTGACCGTGCGCGTACTAATTATGACTTGGGCTCCGTATTCAAGCTTATCACCGCAGCCGCAGCGCTGGAAAACGGCTTTTCGGCAGGGAAGACCTATACCTGTGAAGGAGCGGTTGCGGTGGACGGCATACGCTTTCACTGCCATAATCCGCTCGGAGACGGGGTGCAGACAATGCGTGAAGCCATGGCGAATTCCTGCAACTGCTATTTTATTCAGCTGGCGTGTGATGTCGGTGCATCGGCGGTGTATGAGCTTGCTGTGCGCGCAGGCTTTGCCGATACGCTGACTTTGACAGCGGGGATGCAGACCGCTTGTGCTGTTCTGCCGTCAAGACGCGATCTCAGTGCCGATGCGGCGCTTGCCAATTTTGCCATCGGACAGGGGGAACTGCTTGCCACACCTTATCATATTGCGGCGTTGTACGGTGCGGTCGTTGCCGATGGTGTGATAACAAAACCGTCGCTGTTTTACGGAACAGTGGATGAACACGGGGTGTTGACCAAAGATCCAAGCACCCCCGAGACTGTGCGGTTGTTTTCGCCGCAAACGGCATCGGCATTGCGCGGGATGCTCGAACAAGTAGTCATAAGCGGCACAGGGACTGCCGCCGCACCCGCCGAGCGTCAGGCGGCAGGAAAAACGGGCACGGCACAAACCGGCTGGAAGGTGGATGGTGAGGAAGTCGTGCAAAGCTGGTTTGCGGGCTATTATCCCGCGGATGATCCGCAATATGTAATCACCGTGTTATCGGAAAACGGGGGAGCAAACGGCATCCCTGCCGCACCGCTGTTTGCCGCGATCGCCGATGAATTGTTTTATGCGGGACTTGTGGAATAATGGTTGACAACCCGTCGCTTTTGGAGTATACTATTCACGATATTGCAAAGGCGATGAAAAAGAAGAACTGACTTTGACTGTCACAGAGAGGACTGTTCGCGGTACAGTGGTGCCGTTCGGCTGGAAAACGGTCTGACAAACGCGCAAATTCGGGAGCCACTTTTGAGCCCTGCGGTGAGGAATCGCGGCGTAACCCCTGCGTTAAAGGGAAGAAAAGCGGTCGTCCTGTTTGCGGGCGGCAATTTGGGTGGTACCACGGAAGCTTCCGGCCCATAGTCGGGACGGGAGCTTTTTATATTTTTATTCAGTATTGTATTCACCGAAAGGAGATCAACATTATGCAATGGACCGGACTTAACGAACTGCGCGAGAAGTACCTTTCTTTCTTTGAGAGCAAGGGTCACTTGCGTCTGCCGAGCTTTTCGCTCGTGCCCAACAACGACAAATCGTTGTTGCTGATTAACTCGGGTATGGCACCGATGAAAAAATACTTCACGGGTGAGGTCACTCCGCCTCGCAAGCGTGTGACCACCTGCCAGAAGTGCATCCGCACCCCCGATATCGAGCGCGTCGGTAAGACTGCCCGTCACGGCACCTATTTTGAGATGCTCGGCAACTTCAGCTTCGGCGACTATTTCAAGCACGAAGCCACCGCATGGGCATGGGAATTCTGCACCAAGGTGCTCGAACTGCCCGTGGACCGCATCTGGGTGTCGATTTACGAGAACGACGATGAAGCGAAGGATATCTGGGTCAATGAGGTCGGTGTCGACCCGTCCCATATCGTGCGTCTTGGCAAAGAGGACAACTTCTGGGAGCACGGCAGCGGTCCGTGCGGCCCGTGCTCGGAGTTGTATTTTGACCGTGGCGAGCAATACGGTTGCGGCGACCCCAACTGCGGTGTCGGCTGTGAATGTGACCGCTATGTCGAGTTCTGGAACCTCGTATTCACCCAGTTTGACAGCGACGGCAACGACCATTACACTCCGCTTGAGCATCCCAACATCGATACCGGTATGGGTCTTGAGCGCCTTGCCTGCATTATGCAGGGTGTCGGCAACCTCTTCGAGGTCGATACCGTGCAGAACATTATGAAGCACATCAGCTCCATTGCAGGCGTGACCTATAAAGAAAACGAAAAGACCGATGTGTCCTTGCGCGTGATCACCGACCATATCCGTTCGACGGTGTTTATGATCGGCGACGGCGTGATGCCGTCCAACGCAGGTCGCGGCTATGTCTTGCGCCGTCTGCTTCGCCGCGCGGCCCGTCACGGCCGTTTGCTCGGTATCAAGGAGCCGTTCCTCTACAAAGTCGCGGAAACGGTTATTGCCGAGAACAACAGCGCCTATCCCGAACTTGCCGATAAGCAGGATTTCATCCGCACGCTGATTGAGAAGGAAGAAGAAGCCTTTGGCAAAACGATTGATGCGGGTCTGTCGGTGCTCGATTTTATGCTGTCTGAGATGCAGGGCGATACCCTGTCGGGTGAAAATGCGTTCAAGCTGTATGATACTTACGGTTTCCCGCTGGATCTCACCCGCGATATTCTTGAGGAAAAGGGCTTCTCGGTGGATGAGGATGCCTTCAATGCCCTGATGATCGAACAGCGCACCCGTGCGCGCGATGCGCGTAAGGATGCGGGTGCCGACGCTTGGAAGGGCAAAGCGGCGGTGATCGAACAGCTGGATGCCAGCGAGTTTGTCGGTTACACCACGCTTGAAACGCAGGCGACCGTCAAGGCGCTTGTGCGTGATAACGAGCTTGTAGACAGCATCACCGAGGGTGAGGAAGCCATCGTGGTGCTGGATGTCACCCCGTTCTACGCGGAAAGCGGCGGTCAGGTCGGCGATGTCGGCACGATGACGGCCGAGGGCGGTAACTTCGAGGTGTTTGAGACTTTCAAAGGCACCAACGGCGTGTTCGCACACGGCGGTGTACAGCAGACCGGTGATCTGCGCGTGGGCGATGTTGTGAAAGCGACTGTCAATGCCAAGACCCGCACCGCGACGATGCGCAACCACACCGCGGCTCACCTGTTGCAGGCGGCGCTCCGTCAAGTGCTCGGCACGCATGTTGAGCAGGCAGGTCAGCTTGTGGACAGCAACAAGATGCGTTTTGACTTCACGCACTTTGTGGCAATGACCGCCGAGGAAATCGCGCAGGTTGAGACGCTTGTCAACGGCTGGGTGCTGGATGCTATCGCGACGGATGTCCGCGAGATGCCGATTGATGAGGCGCGTAAACTCGGTGCGATGGCGCTGTTCGGCGAGAAGTACGGCGACATTGTCCGTGTGGTCAATGTACCGGGCGTTTCGGTCGAATTCTGCGGCGGTACGCATGTGGAAAACACTGCACAGCTCGGTCTGTTCCGCATCGTTTCCGAATCCTCCGTGGCGGCGGGTGTCCGCCGTATTGAGGCGGTCACGGGCGCGGGTGTGCTGGAAATGATGGATCGCTATGTGGCACAGCTCAACGAAACCGCTCAGATCATCAAAGCCAGCAACCGTGATGATGTGCCGCGCCGTGCGGCTCAGCTGATCGCCGAGCAGAAGGAACTGCAGGCGAAGCTGAATGCGGCAGAGGGCGAGCTCGCCAAAGGCAAACTCAAGGATCTGCTCGGTAACACGACCGAATTCAAGGGCATCAAGGTCATTGCCACGATGCTGAAAGATATCACGAACGATGCTCTGCGTACGCTCGTTGACCGTTGCCGCGACAATGAGGATATGATCGCGGTGATCGCGGGTGTCAACGAAAACGAGGGTGCTGTCTCCTTCTGCTGCTATTGCGGCAAGGCGGCGATTGCACGCGGTGCTCATGCGGGCAACCTGGTGCGCGAGGTCGCGGCAATCTGCGGCGGTCGCGGCGGCGGTCGTCCCGATATGGCAATGGCGGGCGGTAAGGATATCACCAAGGTTGACGAGGCGTTGTATGCAGTCAACGATATTCTTGCCAATATGATCAAAGACTAAAGAGAGAAGGAACCGTGAATGGATTGCTTGTTTTGTAAAATCGTCAATGGCGATATTCCCAACAAAACCGTTTATGAAGACGAAAAGGTGCTGGCGTTTTACGACATCGACCCGAAAGCACCCGTCCATGTTCTGGTGATCCCGAAAATGCATCTCAGCGGTGCGGCGGCTGTGACCGCCGAAACCGCTGAGGTTGTCGGGCATATCTTTGCGGTGATCCCGCAGATTGCTCAGAAGCTCGGCGTCACGGATTTCCGCGTCGTGACCAACAATGGTGCTGAGGCAGGTCAGACGGTCGGTCACCTGCATTTTCATATTCTCGGCGGTCGCGTGCTCGGGGAGATGGGTTAAGAACCGATGAAATATATTGTTACGGATCTGGAGTGGAACGGCGCCTATTCCAAAAAAGCGCACGGCTATTTCAATGAGATTATCGATGTCGGTGCGGTGGCGTTTGATGAGCAGATGTGCGAGATCGGCACATTTCATCAGACCATCAACCCTGTCATCAGCAAAAAACTGTCGTCGGTCGTCAAAGAGCTGACGCATATCACGCAGGAAGAGCTTGAAGAACACGGCGGCACCTTTGACAGCGTCATGTCTGCCTTTGCACAGTGGGCAGGGGATGACGCAGTGCTTCTGACCTGGAGCAACACCGATGTACTGGTGCTGATGGAAAATTTCACCTTCTTCAAAAAGAAGCCGCACATTCCGTTTATGGCTTATTATGCGGATATCCAGCCGTATTGCCAGCAACGCATGGGCGTGGATACTTCCCAGCAGATGGGACTTTCCCGCGCGTGTGAACAGCTCGGCATCAGTGCCGAAGGCAGCGACCTTCACCGTGCGCTGGATGATGCCGAATTGACAGCAAAGGTGTTTGCGAAGCTGTTTGAAAAAACGAGCTTTTTGCCGTTCATCCGCAAAGCGGATGAAGAGTTCTATGCGCGGATGCTGTTCAAGCCGACCTATATCAACGATATTGACTCGCCGCTGATCAAGCGCAGCGACCTGAGCTTTGCGTGCGAGTGTTGCGGCAAAAATCTGCACCGCAAAACCAAGTGGGGTTTCCGCGGCAAACAGTTTATTGCGGAGTTTGTGTGCCGTGCGTGCAAGAAAACGTTTACGGCGCGCGTGCAGTATAAACAGACCTTTGACGGTATCGAGGTCAAGCGCCGTCTGCGGGAAAAATTACCGCCCGAGAAAAAAACAGAAGAAGCTGAATCGGTAGAATGATGGAAAAGTAAGACTTGTCTCATGATGTAGGGCGGGGGCTTGCTCCCGCCGCTGTCCTTGAACCCACAGATACTCCTGTGTATCTGTGGGTTTTGCTATATGTGATGATACCTTATGAATTGTACGATCGTTTTCTCTGCTGCGAGTATCACGCTGGTGTGGCAGCCTTTTTCGTTTTTGCAAATATTTGGATATTTTTTTCAAAAAACTGTCACAACGTATTCGTTATGAGGGTCTATGGTAACAGAAGGGCAACACGCAGGAAAGGAGAGAGGAAAATGGATGACCGTGAGTTACTGGAATTGTTGCGCGCACGCTCCGAGTCCGCCGTTTCCGCTCTCTCGGATACGTACGGTGCGTATTGCCGTACGATCGCGTTCCGAATTCTTCAAAACGACGAAGATGTGCAAGAGTGTCTGAACGATGTGTACTGGAAAATTTGGACGGTCACGGCAACTAAAGACATACACGATCTGAAATATTACGTTGCCTCCGTTACACGCAATACCGCTGTTGATATGTATAACAAAAACAAAGCAGAGAGGTATGCCGAGCGGGAGTTGGCGGTTTTTGAAGAATTACAGGAATGTTTCGGGTCGTGCGACGATGTGGTTGCTCTGACCGATGCGATCGTCATCACCGATACGTTAAATGCGTTTTTGGCTACGTTACCTACGCAGGAACGGTGGGTGTTTATGCGTCGTTACTGGAATATGGACGGTATCAGACAAATCGCTTCGGCGTGCGGTAAGCGCGAAGACGCCGTGCGAAAAATGCTCAGCCGTACCCGACAAAAATTGAAAATTCAGTTAGAGAAAGAAGGCATTATCTTATGAATAGCGCGCAGCTGCTTCGTGCGATCGGGGATATTGATCCCGTGTACGTGGATGTCACGCCGATCGAGGAGCTGATAAGAAAGAAAAAACCGATTGCGTGGATCAAATGGTGTTCCGTCGCCGCTTGCTTGGCATTGATGGCAGGATGCGGTTGGCGTATCGTATTCCCGAAAGATAACACACCCGTTTTGGATGATTCACCTCGATATTATGCCTCTCATTCATTTGGTTTTGATTCGCCGTACACTTACTGTACTCTTGCGGAGGCTTCGGAGTTGATCGTTGTAGCAGACGTTGAGAGCTTAGCAGAAGAAAATGTTCCTCTTTATATGTCTAACATAGTATCCGTCAAGGTACGCGAGGTGTTGAAAGGTGATGTCCATAACGGAGATGTGCTTTTGGTCGAAGATCTCACGTCTTCGGAGTATATGCACGATCCCGATATCCCGATGATGCAGTATGGAAATCGTGTGTTGCTGTTTTTGGTTAAGGAAACGATCGTTGAGTATACATTATCCGATGAAACAAAAACGGTATATGGGTTCACACAAACCTATCCGCATCTTGGTCGGTTTTTTCTGGATGAGGACGGAAAATATCATGAGGCGGATACGTATAGTGAGAATTTCCCTTATCCGCACTCTTGGCGTGTGTTTGCCGATTATATGCCAAGGGCTTTGGATGAAATTAAAGATTTAATCGGCATTGAATGAAAATGTGTATCCTATTTTGGGAGGTGAGTCCAATGTACAGCATAGAAGTTAGTGTTTGTATATTATAATATTTAGGATAGGAGAATTGAGAATGAAAAAATTATTATCAAAAGTCGTTTGTTGTATAACTGTTGTTGTGTTATTGTGTGTCATGACTACTCAGCTTGCAAGTGCGAGCGACTATTCGTACGTTTTATCAGGTGGAAGGTTTTCTCAGGGAATTGAGAATGTGACTTGCAAAAACAACGTACCCAATTCCAATTTTCCGGAGTTGCATGATGCCGTGGAAGCTGCAATCGTAGATTGGGATTGGCATTTGGCGATCTTAAACGAACGTAATAATAAGGATTGGAATATGAGTAGCATTTCCGGCTCGAATGCAATGATTGAATTTTATGCTGTAAGTAATGTCGAAGCGGAAGCGATTTTATCCAGTTATTTGGGAGGCATAGCAACGATCGACGAATCGGTAAATTCAATCACAATACTTTTGTATGATAATGCCCTCGCAACAGGATCTTTATGGGATAAAGGTATAATCCTACTTTTGTATGAAAACATGCGTGATGATGGACTTCTTTATGATTATTATGAGTTACAAGTCTATTTGAATCATGAAATCGGGCATACTTTCGGATTGGGGGATTGTTGGAACGATAATGGGGTTATTATGTATGTGTATCCTGATTTTTGCACAGCAGACGTCCCCACAATGCCAGATCTGAACGATGTGTATGAGATTTATAAAAATGTGTGTTAAGCATAGACGTAATTGAATAAGAGATTACAGAATACTATGTGTTGCAGATTAAGTAAGAAAGGGATGTAAAGTAGTCGCGTATAGCTTATTGTACATTGACTTCGCATATTTGTTATGATACAATAACCGACTGGGTGGATGCGAACGCGATGTTGGAACAACCTTAACGATCGTATTTTTTGACACAAAAAGCAAACGCCGATATTAAGTGCCCGACAGAGCGCTTGATATCGGCGTTTTTTTCATTTTATTTCCAATGATAATAGTTGACTTTTTTTGATAGAAAGAGTATACTTATTACATTCTTTTCATAATTTCGACAAGGGGATGGCGCTGTGCAGAGTCTCAAGGAACGCATTGTGCGTGACGGTGTTGTGAAGGCGGGCAATGTGCTGAAAGTGGATAGCTTTCTGAACCACCAGATGGATGTGGCGCTGTTTGACGAAATGGGAGCGGAGTTTTACCGCCGCTTTGCAGAGGAACACATCACGAAAATTCTGACAGTGGAAGCTTCGGGAATCGGCATTGCATGTCTTGCCGCCAGACATTTCGGTGTTCCTGTTGTGTTTGCGAAAAAGACGCAGACTTCCAATCTGGATCCCGATGTTTATCAGGCACCCGTTCACTCCTTTACACACAATAAGGATTATACGGTGCGTGTTTCCAGAAAGTATCTGTCAGCGGAAGACCGCGTGTTGTTAATTGATGATTTTCTTGCCAACGGCGAGGCGCTTCGCGGTTTGTCGGCGATCGTGGAACAAGCGGGTGCTACGCTTTGCGGTGCAGGCATCGCGGTTGAAAAAGGATTTCAGGATGGCGGCAAACAGCTTCGCGACAGCGGCATGCGTGTGGAATCGCTGGCGATCATTGAATCTATGGAAAACGGCGAGATCGTTTTCCGAAACTAAGTCTTTTGGAATGAACTGAGAAAAAATGTTCATTCTAAAAATATAACCTGAAAAACAGGAGGAAACAAACATGAAAAAGCTTTTGGCACTTCTCTTGGCAATGGTTATGCTGTTTTCGTTCGTCGGTTGCGGCGGCAACGGCGGGGAAGAGTCCGATCTGAAGGTCGGTTTCATTTTCTTGCATGACGAAAACTCCACCTATGACAAGAACTTTATCGATGCGGCTGTGGCGGCTTGTAAGAATATGGGCGTCACCATGGTGCAAAAGACCCAGATCCCTGAGTCTACCGCAGCATACGAGGCGGCAAAGGAGCTCATTGAGGTTGATGGCTGTGACATCATCTTTGCGGACAGCTTCGGTCACGAGTCGTTCCTGATGCAAGCGGCGCAAGAGTACCCCGATGTGCAGTTCTGCCACGCGACCGGTACGCAGGCACACACCGCCGGTCTTGCAAACTTCCACAATGCATTTGCTCACATCTATCAGGGCCGTTATATGGCGGGTGTTGTGGCAGGCATGAAGCTCAACGAGATGATCGATGCCGGCAAGATCACCGCTGATAAGGCGAAGATGGGTTATGTCGGTGCGTTCACCTTTGCTGAGGTTATGTCCGGTTACACCTCGTTCTACCTCGGTGCGAAGTCGGTTTGCCCGACCGTGACGATGGATGTTAAGTTCACCGGCAGCTGGTACGATGAGCAGCTCGAGAAGCAGGCCGCACAGGCACTGATCGACGGCGGTTGCGTCCTCATCAGCCAGCACGCAGACTCCATGGGTGCTCCGACGGCTTGTGAAAATGCAGGCGTTCCCAATGTCTCCTACAACGGTTCCACGCAGGCGGCTTGCCCGAACACCTTCCTGATTTCTTCGCGCATCAACTGGATCCCGTACTTCGAGTATATGATCGGTTGCGTGAAGGACGGCAAAGCCATTGACACCGACTGGGCAGGCACTCTTGAGAACGGCGCTGTGGCGCTGACCGACCTCGGCACTGCTGTGGCGGCAGGCACCGCGGACAAGCTCAAGGAAGTCGAAGCCGGCATCAAAGACGGCTCCATCAAAGTGTTTGACACCAAGAACTTCACCGTTGGCGGCGCTGCTGTGACTTCGTATATGGCGGATGTCGATACCGACGCGAACTACACTCCCGACACCGAGGCGATCAAGGACGGCTACTTCAGCGAGTCCGAGTATCGTTCGGCTCCGTATTTCGATCTCCGCATCGACGGCATCACGCTGCTCGACGAGAACTACGGCTAATCGAATTTTTACAGCAAGGCGGGGCAAACGCTGCCCCGCCTTGCGTGTATTTTTTCTATACTGAAACAACCTTTGTGTTTCACAGACAAATGATGTTTCAGTATAGAAGAACAGGAGGAACGGATATGACGAAAACAGCGGCATTGGAACTGAAGAACATCACCAAGTCCTTCGGCTCGGTGGTCGCCAACAAGAATGTCAGTCTCACCGTCAACAAAGGTGAGATTCTGTCCATTCTCGGCGAAAACGGCAGTGGTAAGACCACGCTGATGAATATGATCTCGGGCATCTATCATCCCGACGAAGGTCAGATTTTTATTGACGGTGAAGAGGCAGTCATTGCGTCTCCGCGCGATGCGTTTGATTACAAGATCGGTATGATTCATCAGCACTTCAAGCTGGTCAATGTGTTTACCGCCACGGAAAATATCGTGCTTGGACTTGAGGAAGAGGGCCGTTACGATTTGAAAACGGCTGAGCAACGCGTGCGTACGATCTGCGATCAATATGGCTTTGAGCTGGATCCCAAGAAAAAGATCTATACGATGGCAGTCTCGGAAAAGCAGACCGTTGAGATCGTCAAGGTGCTGTATCGCGGCGCCGATATCTTGATTCTTGACGAGCCGACCGCTGTGCTGACACCGCAGGAAACACAGAAACTGTTTGCGGTGCTTCGTCGTATGCGTGACGACGGTAAGGCAATCATCATTATCACGCATAAAATGCACGAGGTGCTGTCGCTGTCTGATCGCGTCGCTGTGCTTCGCAAAGGTGAGTATGTCGGCACGGTCAATACCGCTGACACCAATGAAAGCGAGCTGACCGAGATGATGGTTGGTCAGAAAATCTCGCTGAATATCAATCGCAGTGAGCCTGTCAATCCGCAACCCCGTCTTGAGGTGCATCACATTAACTGCTCCAACCGCGAGGGTGTCAAGGTGCTGGATGATGTGACCTTCACCGCCTACTCGGGTGAGATCCTCGGCATTGCGGGTATTGCGGGCAGCGGTCAGCGTGAGCTTCTCGAGTCGATTGCTGGTCTGCAACGGCTTGACGACGGTGCGATTCTGTATAATAACCCCAAAACAGGCAAGTCGGACAGCCTGCGTGACAAAACTCCGCTTCAGATCCGTGAGCTCGGTGTGCGCTTGTCCTTCGTTCCCGAAGATCGCCTCGGCATGGGTCTTGTCGGCAATATGGACATTGTCGACAATATGATGCTTCGCAGTTATCGTCGCGGTAAGTCGTTCTTTGTGGAACGCAATGCGCCGAAAACGCTCGCGCAGGATATCGTCGAGCGCCTTGCGGTCGTTACTCCCGGTGTGACAACTCCTGTCCGTCGCTTGTCGGGCGGCAATGTGCAAAAGGTGCTGGTCGGTCGTGAAATTGCGGCTTCGCCGACTGTACTGATGGCGGCGTATCCTGTCCGCGGTCTGGATATCAATTCGTCCTACACGATCTACAACCTGCTGAATGAGCAAAAAGAAAAAGGTGTTGCCGTCATCTTCGTCGGCGAGGATCTGGACGCGCTGCTGGAACTTTGTGACCGAATTCTGGTCATCGGCTCGGGTCGTGTCACGGGCGTTGTGGACGCCCGCACTACGACAAAGGAAGAAATCGGCATTCTGATGACCAAAACCAATGCGCAAGGGGGTGAGACACCGTGAATGCAAAGACTGTGAAAAAACACCATGAACCGCTCTTGCTTATTTCCAAACGCGATGAGCTTACCTGGTGGCAGACCTGGTTGATCCGCATTGCCGCAATCATTATTGGTCTTGTAGCTGTCGGCGTTCTGTCGGCAATCATCACGGGGGATAATTTCTTTCATATCTATTCGTTGATGCTTCGCGGCACCTTCGGCCGATTGCTGGAAGGCAGTACGGGCATGCTGTGGCATTTCCTGCAGAAAACAGCGATTTTGCTGTGCTTGTCGCTGGCGGTGGCTCCTGCTTTTAAAATGCGCTTTTGGAACTGCGGTGCCGAGGGTCAGGCACTCATCGGCGGTCTTGCCGCGATGATCTGTATGATGAAGCTCGGTGGCACCGTCCCCGAATGGTTGCTCATCATCCTTGTGATCCTGACCAGTGTGTTTATGGGCGCTGTGTGGGGTTTCCTGCCGTCTGTCTTCAAGGCACAGTATAATACCAACGAAACACTCTTTACCCTGATGATGAACTATGTCGCGACCCAGCTGGTGTCGTACTATATCAACATCTCCAGTGGCGGCTCGCAGGTTATTCAGCCTGTTCTGACCGGTGCTTTGCCCGTGATCGGCGGACAGAAGTACCTGCTGAATGTGCTGATCGTGACCGTGCTGACGGTGGCGATGTTCATCTACCTGAAATACAGCAAGCACGGTTACGAGATCGCGGTCGTGGGTGAGAGCACCAACACGGCACGCTATGTCGGTATCAATGTCAAGAAAGTTATGATGCGCACGATGATCATTTCGGGTGCGCTTTGCGGTCTGGCGGGCATGCTGCTTGTTGCGGGTACCGACCATTCCATCAACACCGCGACCGTCGGCGGTCAGGGTTTTACGGCCATTATGATCGCGTGGCTCGGTCAGCTCAATCCGTTCATCATGGCGTTGATGTCGGGCTTGGTGATTTTCCTGCAGACGGGTGCGACGAAGGTGGCAGACTCCTTCTTCCTCAACGGTGCTCTGTCGGATATTGTATCGGGCATTGTGGTGCTGTTCCTTGTCGGCTGTGAATTCTTCATTCGCTATCGCATCCGCATCCGTCATTCCAGAAAGGAGGGGAAAGCATGATCGCCTCGTTTATCAGCAGTGCAATTCCGCTTGGCGTGCCGCTTCTGTACGGTTCCACAGGCGAGATCATCACTGAAAAATCGGGACACCTGAACCTCGGTATTCCGGGTATTATGTATGTCGGCGGTATCGGCGGTGTTATCGGTGCGTTTTTGTATGAAAATGCGTGTGGCAACGATATTGCCAATATGAACCCGTTTCTGGCGATCCTGATTCCGCTCCTCGCCTCTATTGCAGGTTCGGTGCTGATGGGACTTTTGTACAGCCTTCTCACCGTTACACTGCGTGCGAATCAGAATGTCACGGGTCTCGCGTTGACGACCATCGGTGTCGGTATCGGCAACTTTTTCGGCGGTTCGCTCATCAAACTTGTCGACAGCGATATGCCCTCGATCATTCTCACAAAGACCAGCTCCTTCTTCCGTGCAAGCCTGCCGTTTGCGGATGATCTCGGCTGGTTCGGACAGATTTTCCTGTCTCACGATTTTCTGACCTATCTGTCCATTGTTATCGCGCTGATTACAGCGTTTGTGTTCAATCGCACACGCACGGGTCTGAACCTGCGTGCAGTGGGTGAAAACCCCGGCACAGCGGATGCGGCGGGTATCCCCGTCACGCGATACAAGTATATCGCGACCTGCATCGGCAGTGCGGTGGCAGGACTCGGCGGTTTGCAGTATGTGATGGCATACGCCAACGGCGTGTGGTCGAACGACGCGTTCGGTGACCGTGGCTGGATGGCAATTGCTCTTGTTATCTTCGCACTGTGGAAGCCGACAATGGCGATTTTCGGTTCGTTCTTCTTCGGTGCGCTTTGCAATGTCACCTTCTATGCCGAGGGCCTCGGCACAACCAAGCAGCTGTTCTATATGCTCCCGTATGTGGTAACGCTTATCGTGCTGGTAATCACCAGTATGCGTAAAAAACGCGAGCATCAGCCGCCCGAAGGTCTGGGACTCCCGTATTTCCGCGAAGAACGGTAAAACACAATATAACACGCCCGTTGCTAAAAAGCAACG
>JAZRTC010000023.1:0-4512 GCA_045651865.1 Acutalibacteraceae bacterium | reverse complement strand
TGTTGTCCTTGACACCGTCCACGTTCTTGTAGACGCTGTCGCCGTAACGCTCGGAGTGACCCATCTTGCCGAAGACGCGACCGTCGGGAGACGTGATGCCCTCGATTGCCATCATCGAGCCGTTGGGGTTGTAGCGGATATCCATGGTGGGATTACCGAACTCGTCCACATACTGCGTAGCGATCTGGCCATTTGCCGCCAGCTGACGGATCTCCTCCTCGCTCGCCACGAAGCGACCCTCGCCGTGCGAGATTGCAACGGTGTGAATATCGCCGGGTTCGCTGAACATCAGCCACGGGGACTTGTTGGAGCACACGCGGGTGTTCACAAGGCGGGACTGGTGACGACCGATGAGGTTAAAGGTCAGCGTCGGTGCATTGGCGTCGCCGTCGATGATCTTGCCGTAAGGCACGAGACCGAGCTTGATGAGCGCCTGGAAGCCGTTGCAGATACCGCACATCAGGCCGTCCTGCGCGTTGAGCAGTTCGTGCACGGCGTCCTTGATCGCGGGGTTGCGGAAGAACGCGGTGATGAACTTGCCCGAACCGTCGGGCTCGTCACCGCCGGAGAAACCGCCGGGGATGGCAATGATCTGGCTCTTCTTGACCGAAGCGACCATCGCTTCCACCGACTCGGTGACATCAGCCGCCGACAGGTTGCGTACAACGAGGATCTCAGGCTCAGCACCCGCACGGGCAAACGCCTTCGCCGTATCGTATTCGCAGTTGGTGCCCGGGAAGACAGGAATCAGCACGCGGGGTTTTGCCACCTTGATGGCAGGTGCCACACGCTCTTTCGTCGCATAGGTGTATGCGGGGATAGGCGCTTTATCAAAATCAATGTTACAGGCAAAGACGGGCTCAAGCTTGTTCTCATAAGCCGCCTGCCATGCGGTCATATCAACGGTATCGCCGCCGAGTGTGACGGTATAATCCGCCGTCGTGGTACCAAGCACCTTACCGACAGGCTCAGCACCCTCGGACATTTCGAGCACAAATGCGCCGTAGCGATAGCCGAACAGGGTATCCATGTCGACATCGTTCAAAGCAAGACCGATGCGGTTGCCAAGCGTCATCTTCAGCACCGCTTCCGCAACACCGCCGTAGGTCGGGGTCGCACATGCAAGCACCTTGCCGTCGGCAATCAGCTTCGACACGGTCGCAAACACCTCGCGAAGCGAATTGATCTCAGGACGACCGTCCGCAAGATAAGTCGGCTCGAGGTAGCACACGGTGCTGCCCGCCTTCTTGAACTCAGCGGAGGTGATGGTCTTAGTCGAGCAGACCGACACCGCAAAGGACACCAGCGTCGGGGGAACATCAATATTTTCAAAGGTGCCGCTCATCGAGTCCTTACCGCCGATGGATGCAAGGCCGAGGTCGGTCTGTGCCTTCATCGGGCCGAGCAGTGCGCTCAGGGGTTTGCCCCAGCGTGCGGGTTCAAAGTTGACGCGCTCGAAATATTCCTGGAATGTGAGATAGGCATTCTCAAGACCTGTACCGCCTGCGACAAGCTTCGACACCGACTCGACAACCGCAAGATACGCGCCGACGAACGGATCGTTTTCGGTGATGAACGGGTTGTAGCCGTATGCCATTGCCGAGCAGGTGGTGGTCTCCTTACCCTCGACGGGAAGTTTTGCCGCCATCATCTGCGCGGGAGTCATCTGGTATTTACCGCCGAACGGCATCAGCACGGTGGAAGCGCCGATGGTCGCATCAAAGCGCTCGGCAAGACCACGCTTGGAGCAGACATTGAGATCGGTCGCCAACGCATTGGCATTCTCAACAAAGCCGCCCTTGACCTCGCGGGCAATCGCCTTGGGTGCGCTGACATGCACCTTGACATGCTTCTCAGCACGGTTGGAGTTGAGGAACTCACGGGAGAGATCGACCATCCCTTTGCCGTTCCAGTGCATCACCAGACGCGGGTTTTCGGTCACGCGGGCAACGATGGTTGCCTCGAGGTTTTCGGAATGTGCAAGCGCGACAAACGCGTCGACATCCTTCGGGTCAAGCACAACCGCCATACGCTCCTGCGATTCGGAGATGGCGAGCTCGGTGCCGTCAAGACCTTCGTATTTCTTCGGAACTGCGTTAAGATCGATCGTCAGACCGTCGGCAAGCTCACCGATAGCAACCGACACGCCGCCCGCGCCGAAGTCGTTACAACGCTTAATAAGGCGAGTTGCCGCAGGATTGCGGAACAAACGCTGAAGCTTACGCTCCTCGGGAGCATTACCCTTTTGCACCTCAGCGCCGCAGGTTTCCAGCGAACCGAGAGTGTGGGATTTGGAAGAACCGGTTGCACCGCCGCAACCGTCACGACCCGTGCGACCGCCGAGCAATACGACTATATCGCCGCCAGCGGGCACTTCGCGGCGGACATTCGCTTCGGGAGCGGCACCGACAACGGCGCCGATCTCCATGCGCTTGGCAACATAACCGGGGTGATATATCTCATCGACCTGACCGGTTGCAAGACCGATCTGGTTGCCGTAGGAGCTGTAGCCTGCGGCAGCAGTAGTCACGATGGTGCGCTGCGGAAGCTTGCCCGACATCGTTTCAGCAACGGGCAGCAGCGGATCTGCCGCACCCGTCACGCGCATCGCCTGATACACATAGCTTCTGCCCGACAGCGGATCGCGGATTGCACCGCCGATGCAGGTGGCGGCGCCGCCGAACGGCTCAATCTCGGTCGGGTGGTTGTGCGTCTCATTCTTAAAGAGGAACAGCCATTTCTCGGTCTTGCCCTCGACATCAACATCCACCTTGACGGTGCAGGCATTGATCTCCTCGGACTCATCGAGCTTCGGGAGCAGACCCTTCGCCTTCAGGTAGCGCATACCCATCGTGGCGACATCCATCAGGTTGATGGGTTTGGTGCGGCCGAGTTCCTTGCGGATAGCGATATAATCGCCATACGCCTCCTCCACCTTGGCATCCTCAAAGGTCACATCGTCGATGGTGGTGAGGAAGGTGGTGTGGCGGCAGTGATCCGACCAGTAGGTGTCGATCATACGGATCTCGGTGATAGTCGGATCGCGATGCTCGGACTTGAAATAATCCTGACAGAACGCGATATCGTCCGCGTCCATCGCCAGACCGTATTGGTCAACAAACGCCGCGAGCTGTTCGCGGTTGAGTTCAATGAAGCCGTGCAGCGTCTCCACCGCACTGGGCACTTCATAGGTCATATTGAGTGTCTCGACCGTGTCGAGCGATGCCTCACGGCTCTCAACAGGGTTGATAACATGCTTTTTAATCGCAGCGAGCTCCGCATCGGAAATGTTGCCCTGCAGGATGTACACGCGGGCGGTACGCACCAGCGGACGGTCGCCCTGCGACACGATCTGGATGCACTGCGCGCAGGAATCCGCGCGCTGGTCGAACTGACCGGGCAGATACTCCACCGCAAACACGATGCCGTCGGTTTCGGGCAGTGCGGTGTACACATCGTCGAGCTGAGGCTCGGAGAAAACGGTTTTCTCGGTAGCATTGAGCAACGCTTCGTCGATGCCTTCCACATCGTAACGGTTAAACAGGCGAAGCGACTCCACCGATTCAATCAGAAGCTGAGAACGGATCTCGGAAAGAAGCTTGCCCGCTTCAACCGCATAAGGCGGCTTCTTTTCGACAAACAAACGATAAACAGACACGACAGGTGCCTCCTTTATTCACAGAATTATGCCTTCGCGGCAAGCGCCTTAGCGCCGATATCGCGACGGTAGAAACTTCCTTCAAACGAGATGGTAGCGGTTGCCGCATACGCCTTGTCAAGCGCACCCTGCAGGGTGTCTGCTGCGCCCGTGACACCGAGCACACGACCGCCGTTGTTGACAAGCACGCCGTCCTTGAGTGCCGTGCCCGCATGATACACGGTCACGCCCTCGGCACCGCCGTTTTCATCAAGACCGATAAGCGCAAAGCCTTTTTCATAGCTTTCGGGATAGCCGCCCGATGCAATGATAACACACGCCGCAGCGCCGTTATCAAACTCTACCTCAACCTGATCGAGCGTACCGTTTGCGCACGCCTGCATCACAGTGAGCAGGTCGGATTTCAAAAGCGGAAGCACCACCTGCGTCTCGGGATCGCCGAAACGGCAGTTGTATTCGATCACCTTCGGGCCGTTCGGCGTGAGCATCAAACCGAAATACAAGCAACCCGCAAAGGGTCTTCCCTCTTTCGCCATCGCCTCGATGGTCGGCAGGAAAATGGTATCCATGCAGACCTTCGCGACATGGGCGGTGTAATAGGGGTTCGGTGCAACCGTACCCATACCGCCTGTGTTCAGACCCTTATCGCCGTCGAGCGCGCGCTTGTGATCCATGGAGGAGATCATCGGCACGACGGTCTTGCCGTCGGTGAAGGAGAGGACGGAAACTTCCGGCCCCGTGAGGAATTCCTCCACCACGATGCGAGAACCGCTCTCGCCGAACTGCTTGTCCTCCATGATGGAGCGGACGGCATCAATCGCCTCCTCGCGCGTCTGCGCGATGATCACGCCCTT
>JAZRTC010000022.1:0-13492 GCA_045651865.1 Acutalibacteraceae bacterium | reverse complement strand
GGTATATTCCCGCAGGCACCTATACCGCGGCACTCGATTTCTACAATGCCTTCGCCTATAACAATCTGTTGCCCGCAAGCGGACGAAGCGATATCCGAACCGTGACCGTTACACTGGCAGGTGCGGGTACCGTGACGGTCGACGGCTTACAGCTGTCGTCGGCGACGACCGTGCAACCCCTGCGTGACGGACTGTTCCTGGAGGAAACCACCCCCGATCAAAAGGGCGACATCAACGCGGACGGCGCGGTCAATACGATGGATGTGCGTGCCATTTTGAAATTCACTATCGGCGGCAATCTGACCCCTGCCCAGCAAGCGGCGGCGGATGTCAACGGCGACGGTGTTGCCAATACGATGGATTGCCGCGAGATTCTGCGTGCATTGTTGGTGGCGTGATGAAGTATGTTGTACAAGTATTCACGGGCAATTACGATGCGCCGCTGTATACAGCCCGTGAGATTATCGAAAAGCTCGATGATGTTACGGCGCATATCACGGTCAAAAAACTGATCATCGGGTGGTTTCCCGATGATCGGCTATACCGTGAGGTCGGCGCGTATCTTCGCAAAAAAGGCATTCAGATGCTCCTCTGGCTTCCCGTGTTTTCCGAAACGGGCGACTTCGTGCCGATGGAGTGGGCGGTGGATGTGTGCGGTCGACCCATTCAGCCGCCGACGGTGCAGGCAGGGGAGAGCTTCACCTTTTGCTGTCCGTCGTCGCCGCAAAACCTCGCGGCAGTCAAGGCGGTGTACGAACGGCATTTTGCCGATTGCGGATTTGACGGTGTGTTTCTGGATCGCATCCGTACTCACTCATTTGTCGGTGGAGTCGAGGGTGTGCTCAGTTGCGGTTGTGCGCATTGCCGCGAAGCATACAACGCACACGGCGTTTCGCTTGACGCGGTTGCGGCGGCATATGAGCGGCTCGGCGATCGATTTTTTGATGTGACGGCCGCACACGCTGTGGACGGATTCGCCTTTGCGCATACGGAGACAGCGGCATTTCTGAAAGCAAAGGCCGCAGTCGTCGCCGCAAGCGTACACGACCTATGTCGGTATTTCCATAAACAAGGACTGTGCGTCGGACTGGATCTGTATGCGCCGCTGATGAGCGTGTTTGTGGGGCAGTCTTACCCGCTCCTTGCCGCGGAGGCGGATTTTATCAAGCCGATGCTCTATCGGCGCACCGCCGCACCCGCGGGCATTGCGTATGAATACGACTTACTTGCGCGCTTTGCGCCGACGGCGCAGGGTTATCCGCTTTTTGAGTGGGATAAAGCGTTTCTCAGCAATCAGCTGGCATCGCTCAAAGCACTCCCGTGCGATGTGTATGCAGGCATCGAGATCAATCACAGTGGGATTGCGCTGACCGATGAAGCGTATGTGACAGAGTCGCTTCGTGCTGTGCGGGACAGCGGCGTTGAGGGCGCGGTGCTGTCGTGGCACATCATGGATGCACCCGATGAGCATATCCGTGCGGCGGGAACAATCGAATAACAAACGCTGTCGCGTTGAAAATTTGCACAGATGCTTCTTGCCTCCCTCTTTGAGGGAGGTGGTTTCGGCATTGCCGAAGACGGAGGGAGTTTTAAGCGCACTTGCAAAACTCCCCCGGTCACGGCGTTCGCCGTGCCAGTCCCCCCTCGAAGAGGGGACCAAGAATACCTTTGTTTTGTGCAATTTTCAACGCGACAGCGTTTTGGTTTTAGTCAGCAATTTCGATGCGGATGCGGCCTGTGCTTGCGGTAATCTCGCATTGACCGCCCGTCTGTGTGTTCGGGACATCCACGCGTCCCGTGTCGCTCTGTGCAAAAAACACTTTGTCCGAGAGCAGACTGCCCGTCACATCACCCGTTGTGACCTTTACGGCAATCACGGCGGCGTCCGAGCGGTCAAAGGTCACATCGCCCGTACTTCTTTCAAGCGAGAATGTATCGGCGGCGATGACATCGGTCAGCATAAGATCGCCCGTCGTTCCCTTCGACACAAGTGTTTTGCAGGAGACACTGGTCAGCTCGGTTTTGCCCGTGTTCACCTTGGTGTTTACCGTTGTGTCACAGGTGAGATCGTTCACGGTGATATCGCCCGTGGTAACGGTAAGATCGGCAGATCCCGCCGAAGCGTTGTTGATGTCGATGTTGCCCGTGCTCAGGTGAATGTTCATCGCACCGACAGCGGATGCGTCACAGCGCACATCACCTGTTGTGGCGGAGATATCGATGGTTTCCCATGTGAAACCGTTGGGAATCTCCACATCACCTGTTGAAGAGGTGACGGCGAGCGTGTTGTAGGTACCGCTCGGGAGAGTCACGGTGATTTTGGGCGTTTCAAAGTTGAAGAGGGTGATGTATTCATACCATTTACGCGTATCGTGAACGGTAATCATAAGGGTGCCTTCCTCGACTTGGACGGTGTGTTTCAGATGTGTTTGCTCATGGCAAACGACCGAAGCGGCGTCTTCACCCGACACCAGCACGATATCGGCGGTTTTGGCGCAGATGGAGACATGGCGGAGGGGTTCGGTAATCGCATAGGTTTGCGTTTCGTATTTGGTTGCAGACAGCTTGGAGAAATCAAACTTCAGCATCGTCATCACCCCTGTAAACAGTATGCCGCCGATCAATATCAGCGAGGCGGCGACAATCAGCCATACGGTGGTTTTTCTGCTCATCGTGCGCCCTCCTTCTTCACAAAGCATCGTTTAATGCTGTGTACCATTATTTTCGTTAAGCTTACGGTGCCACTTGTTGCCGCTTTGCATCCGAAAAAGGCGAAGATCGAGAAACCTGCCAACACAAGAGCGGCACCGATCATCGCGATGCCCGCAAAGGTGTTACCAAGGCAAATGAATACGATTCCCGTTATCATCGCGCCGACCGTGCAACCGATGAACGAGGCGAACATCGCCCACAGCGATAGGATGATTGCCCACAGCGACACATACAGTGAGATGATAACCGCGAAAGCGGCAATCAACACCGACAGCCACACGGGAGAACCGACTATGAGTAACACGCTTTCCCACGCGGCGAGGCGGCGCTTTTGCTTCACGGATTCTTTAACAAGCGTTGTAAGCGGTGTGTCGGCGATGATTTTTTGAGCGAGGGTTGCCGCGTCGCCAAGCTCAGCGACGGCGACATCTTCGGCGATGCCGTCTTCTGTGCGGTCGTCGATCATTTCGCTGTAAAACGCCAGCTGTTCGTCGATGGTTTCCTGCGGCAAGCCGCCAAGCGCGGCGTGAAGGCAGGAGAGAAAGTCTTGTTTAGTCATCGTTCCCGTCCTCCTTAAGTAAAAATTGCATAACGGACAGCAGCTCGCGCCATTCCGTCTTGAAATCGGCAAGGCGCTTGCATCCTGCGTCGGTGATGCGGTAGTATTTCCGAAGCCGCCCGTTATGCTCCGCTGTGCGGACGGTCAGCATGGAAGCGGTTTCCAGCCGCTTCAGAACGGTGTAGAGAGTCGATTCGGACAGCTCGATATATGGCTTTAAATCTTTGATGATCTTATACCCGTAGGAATCTTCGTTTCGGATCGCGGCAAGGACGCAGGCGTCCAGAATACCGCGTTTGAGTTGCATATCCATAGCATACCTCCTCTTGCATAATACATCGTAACACGAAGTATAGGAGATGTCAAGACAGATTTATTTCGTTGACACGCTTTCTCTGCAAACACTTTGTACAACATTGGTCAGCCGGTGCACGCAACCTTTAACGGCTTCATACCTCGTATGATTTGGCTACAAAAAAAGCAGACAACGAAAATCGCTGTCTGCTTTTTGTTATTCGTTCGTTTCGGATGGGGGTGGGGGATCGTCTTCGCGGTGATGGAGATCGTTGCGGATTTCCCAGTGAATGATCACGGCGAGCAATGCGCGGATGACGATGACCACGCCCAGAATGGCGAGTTCCTCCAGATTGTGGATGATGACGGTTTTGATGATCTCAGCACCCATTTTGAATTCCAGTGCCAGTGACAAGGCCTTACCCAGATCGATCACCACATGGAACGGCTCTTTGCGGCACAGCGACTGAAACAGTCGGATCAGAGCGCGGATGGATCCGATAATGATGATCAGGATGCCGATCAGTTCGAGTGTATAGGCGGAAATCTCCGCCAGAGGATAGAGAAAATCTTTATATTGCGTGATAACGGATTCCCACATAGTAAAACACTCCTTTTTATTTTCGGGTATAATGATCCCAACCGGAGGAGGTGATTTGCGTGCCGTCTTCCTGCACCCAGAGTGCCTGCACATTGTCCATGGATTCCACAAGTGCGAGCCCGTCGGCAGGGGGCATACAGAACAGCGCCGTAGAAAGTGCATCGGCAAGCCCTGAGTCATCGCAGATCACAGATACCGACAGATACCCTTTTGCGGGCATTTGCGTGGCAGGATGGATGATGTGGTGATAGCGCTTGCCGTCAACGGTGTAGTACCGCTGGTAAGAGCCGCTGGTGACCAGTGCCTGGCCGCGCAATTCCAGATAGGCAAGGTAGTCCGCCTGAAGATCGTTGGGATTTTCAATACCGATCGTCCACGCCTCTCCCGATGGCTTGCTTCCGATGGTGCGGACATTGCCGCCGACATTCAGCACATAGCCATCAATGCCCTTGGATTCCAGATCGTCGGCGATCCGCTCCACGGCATAACCTTTGGCGACCGCGCCGACATCCAGCGTCATAAGCGGGTCGCGCAGTGTCACGGTTGCATTCGCTTCATCGATGATAACATCGTCAATGGAGGTGTGTGCGGAGGCGCTTTGAAGCTTGTCACGCGGTGGCAGGGAAGCTTTGGCAGGATTATCCATACCAACGGCGCGGTAATCGTGCCACAGAGACAGCACACTGCCCATGGCGATATTGACCAGTCCGTCGGTGGTGGCATAAACCTCTTTGGCAAACAACAGCATATCCACGATGCGGCGATCCACGGTTACGGTGCGGTGTGCACCGTCCACCAGTTCATTCACGGTGCACAGATTTTCAAGCCCGTCAAAGCGGTGGTAAATGGTGTACAACCGATGGTATTCCGCAAGCGATGCAAAGATTTCCTGCGACACAGCGTCAAAAGTTTCCTGATCGGGCGCATATCCCGTGATCACCGTAACGGTATCGAAATATTCAAAGGAATTGGCGGTGAATTTCTGCAGCTTGTCCGATGGGGTGCAGGAAGAGAACAGGGTGCAAAACAAGACAATCATCGCCAGAACAATGCTCAAAACATGTTTCTTCATAGTTACCGTATTAAAAAAGCGGGAGGAGGCCCTCCCGCTTTTTTTGACATCAGATTTTCGAAGCGGCCTTAACGAAACCGGTCACATAAATCGTGCAGCCTGCCTGCTGAAGGGTATCCACACCCTTGCCGTCTTCAGCCATCAGACCCGCGATCTCGTCAGCGGTCTTGCCGATGCAAGCAGCGTCGAATGCGGCAGCCTGCTCAAACCACTCTTTTGCCGAGCCGCCGTAAGCGACCATGCCGTAGTCCGAGCCGAGCTCTTTCTTGGAGAGAACAGCCTTCGTGGTATCCAGCGTCGAAACACCCTTCATATCGAAGGTGAAGGTGACTTCCACGCAGTCACTCGAAGCAGCGACCACTTTGCTGTCGGCATCCACAGCCGCCGCAAACACGGCAACAGAAACCTTGTTGCTGCCGTCCTTATCGGCGGTAGCATCGGTGCAGGTCTGCTCGGTAGCAGCCGTCACCTTCAGGGTGTTCTCAGCGGTCACATTGGACTCAGCAGCAGCGTTGTATGCCTTCTCGATCGCGCCGACAAAGTCGGTGATCGTGATGGTGCAACCGGCGTTGATCACATCGTCGGTGCCCTTATCGCCTTCTGCGACAAGTGCCTTCACTTCGTCAAGGGTCTTGCCGGCGACGACGGACTCAAACGCGTCCGCCTGCTCGAACCACTCCTTGACAGAGCCGCCGTAAGCGACCATGTTGTAGTCGTTGCCGAGCTCATACTTCGTTTTGAATTCGGCATTGGCAACAGCTTTGCCGTCTGCCGTGAACGACACCGTGTTGCTTGCGGTGTCCAGCTGGCAGGCGACAATTTTGCCGTCGGCATCGACCGACACAGCCGCGACGGTGACATCCAGCTTGCCGGTGCCGTCTTTATCGGCAGTCGCATCGGTGGTGGCGGGGGCGCTGACATACACACCCGCACCAAACTTCAGCGTTGCAGGTGCCTTGGAGCAGCCGCCCAGAGCGACGAGCGAAACAGCCAGGACAATGCAAAGGGAAATTGCAAGAATCTTTTTCATAAGAGGTAACCTCCGTAAAAATAATATAAGGTTAATAACCTTCTTAGAGTGTAACACGGAACGGGTGCGTTTGTCAACACACTGTCACATAGATTGCGGTATGCGACGGATCAACGCGCCGGTTCCCAACCCGATCAGCACACCGGCGAGGGTGCCGGTGACGACCAGCACCGCAAAGTAGTAGCCGAGCTGTACCGTTTGGAACAGCAGCATCGCCATCAGGATCTGGCCAAGATTGTGCGCAACAGCACCGCTGATGCTGACGCCGACAACAGATAACCATTGCAGGCGGTGCAACATATACATCACCGCAAGACTGAGCACCGCACCTGCCACACTGTACAAAAAGGCGGCAACATTGCCAAACAGCATGCTCACCAGCACAATGCGGAGTAAGGAAACCGTAGCGGCGGCGCGCAGACCTTTGCGGTAAAACAAAAACATAATGATCAGGTTCGGCAGTCCCATTTTAATGCCGGGAGCCGCAGCGGAGATCGGGGGTAACAGAATTTCCACATACGCCAGAATCAGCGCCAGCGCAATGCAGAGTCCAAGAAAGGCAACGGATTTTCCGCGTTGGTTCATAATCCCCCTCCTCAGACGATGATATCCGGCACATCCTCCGATGCACCGCGGATCACGGTGATCACGACGCCGTGCGGCAGGCAGACGATGCTCTCGCCGTGCCGATAAATGGGACGGTGCGCGGCGCAGATGCCGTCGGGGCACGAGGCGCCTTCGACAAATGCCTTACCGTCGCGGATAACAAGACGGTTCCACGACGCGTCGCCGCTGTCAATATCCTGCACGGTATCGGAGGACAGCGCATATACACCGTACAGCTCGCCGTTTACCGTGACCTGCACCGTGTCACCGGTGCCTTTGAGCAACAGCAATCCCATAACGGCCGCGGAAACGACAAGAAGTACCGCGACCAGAATCAGGTCGTTGCGGAACAGTCGTTTGTGTGAGTTGTTTTGCATAGCCATATCAGGTGTTCACCGTCGTTTCAAAAGCGGGTTGTGTCAGATCAGGGAAACGGACGGTTTTCAGGCAACCGGTCGGACATTCGCTGACGCAGGCACCGCAGAAGGTGCATTTGGCGTAATCGATTACCGCCAGATTGTCTATCACCTTGATGGCGTCGTGCGGACAGGTTTTTTCACATTTTCGGCACGCAATGCACGCGTTGCGGCACGCTTTGCGGGCGATAGCACCCGTATCGCGGTTGCGGCACATCACCACGGTGGTGGTGTGCTGAGATACCATCGAGATGAGACTCTTGGGGCATTTGCCGACGCACAGACCGCATCCGACACAGCGGGCGGTGTTGACACGGGCAATGCCGTCTTCCATGCAGATGGCATCGTTCGGACAAGCATTGGCACAGTCACCGTACCCCAGACAGCCGAAGCGGCAGGAGTTGTCGCCGCCGAATACCATAGAAGCCGCCTGACAGGTTGCCACGCCTTCGTAATCTGCTTTACGGGCGGTCGCACCGCTGTGGCCGTTGCACGCCACAAAGGCAACCACATCTTTGAACGGTTCCGAAGAGACACCAAGAAATTCGCTGAGCTGATCGGCGAGTGCTTGCGCACCGGGGACGCAAAGGTTGGGCTTTGCCTCGCCTTGCGCAAGCGCGGCGGCATAATCGTCACAGCCTGTATAGCCGCAAGCACCGCAGTTGATGCCGGGGAGCATTTGGCGCACTTGTTTTTGCAACGGGTTCTCTTCAATCGCAAACCAATGCGACAGCACCGCCAGCAATACAAAGGCGAGCAACGCAACACCCAGCATCACCAGAACAGCAAGGAGAATATTCATAAAACGCTACCTCCTTACGAGAAGATCGTTTCCACAATACCGCCGAATCCCATAAACGCGAGGGAGACAAACGAAGCCGCAATCAGCGTTACCGCCAATCCTCGGAAGGGAACGGGAATATTGCTTTCGTCGATGCGGGAGCGAAGTCCTGAAAACAGTACCATCGCCAGCAGGAAACCAAGTCCGCACCCGAGCGAGCTGACCATGGATTCCACAAAAGAATAGCCATCGATGATGTTGTTGATCGTCACGCCCAGCACCGCGCAGTTGGTGGTGATGAGCGGCAGGTACACGCCGAGTCCTTTGTGAAGAGCAGGCGAGAACTTGCGGATCAGCAGTTCGGAAATCTGCACCAGCGTCGCGATCACAAGGATAAACAGCATGTTTTGCAGATAGCCGAGCCCCAAGGTGTCCAGCACAAAATACTGCAAGGGCCATGTTGCTGCAGTGGCAAGCACCATCACAGCGGTAACCGCAATACCCATGCTGACTGCCTGATTGGTTTTCTTTGATACGCCCAGAAACGGACAAATACCCAAAAAGCGGCTGAGCACATAGTTATCCACCAGCACGGCAGACAGCAGAATGACGATGAGTGATTTAAACATATCCATCAGTTTTCCGCTCCTTTCTCACCGCAGACCGTGCGGCAGGATGTGCTGTTCGGGCAACCCTCGCACGAGAAGGATGTTTTAGCGGGAGCTTTGCCTTTGGTCAGCGCGACGACCAGCGCGATCAGCAGACCGTAAACGAGCAGACCGCCGGGAGCTTTGGTCAGGAACTCGATTTTATAAGGATCGAGGAACGCGATCGACACACCCGCAAAGGATGCCGCGCCGAACACCTCACGGACGGTCGCCATGGCGCACAGTGCCAGCGTGAAGCCGATGCCCATGCCGATGCCGTCAAGCGCGGATGCAACCACACGGTTTTTGCCCGCAAACATTTCGGCACGGCCCAGAATGATGCAGTTGACGGTGATCAGGTCGAGATACACGCCGAGCGTCGCATACAGCTCGGGGAAGAACGCTTGCACCAACATCTTCACGATGGTCACAAAGCCCGCGATGATCATGATATAGCACGGAATACGCATCGTGGTGGGAATGATGTTGCGCAGCAGGGAAATAAACACATTGGAGAAGAACAGCACCGCCAGCGCGGCAACACCCATGCCGAAGGCGCCGCTCACGGTTGTAGTGGTCGCAAGGGTGGGGCAGGTGCCGAGGATGAGCACCAGCACGGGGTTCTCCTTGAGAATCCCTTTCCACAGGGTCGAGAGATTGTTACTCAACATCGCCACCTCCGTTCTTCAGAATAGCCACCGCGTCAAAGGCACGCTGAATCGCCTGCTTGTAGCCGTCGGTGGTCATTGTGGCACCGCTGATGCCATCGATTTCGGTGTAGTCCGCTTCGGTTTTGCCGTCGAACTGACCGTAGAAGCTTTCGTTTGCACACGCATCACCGAGTCCGTCGGTTTCTGCTTCGGAAACCGTGATGCAATCGAGAATCTTGCCGTCCGCACTGATGGCGACGCGCACGATGATATATTCACCCGACGCAGGGTGATATTCATTGCCGCCTTTGATGCCGTAGCCTGCACCCTTGGTTTCCAGCACAAAGTTGCCCGAAGCCGTCTTGTGTGCAGAGACAACAGTAGCGGCAAGGTCGGGATAAGCCGTCAGGTCGATCGGCTTAAGCACGGATGCCTTGATGACCGCGATTGTATCGGTGATCATCTGCGCGTTCTCAACACCTTCGGTGATAACTGCACCGTTTGCATCAACGCCGATGAATTGCTCACCGATGACGCAGACATAGCCGCTTGCATTATCCGCCGCATACACAGCGTCGATACCGCTGATCGCTTCCGTAATGAATACTTTGGTGAAAGCGCCTTCGCCTGCGGGCAGTGCCTGTGCAAGGTTGTCGGCGAGGATTTCTTCTTCGGTGCGGATATCGACATCGCCGCCGCCGAGGATGATAACAGCGTTGAGTGCATCTTTCACAGCGTTTTTGTATGCTTCGGTGGTTTTGGTCGCACCGGCAATCACATCCACCGCTTCCACACCTTCGGCATTCTGACCGGTGAAGTTTTCACCGTAGGTTTTCTCTTTGCCGAGGGTTTCGTTGGAGGACAGACACACAGCGCCTTGCACGACACCGTCTGTGCCGATGCCGCACAGAATCACCATATCCGAGCCGTAGCCGTTTGTGGTCAGTTTGAGAACATAACCAAGCCCCTCGGTTTCCTTGTGTACCTCTGTGACGGTGGCGGGCAGTTCAAACCCGCTCAGGTCGACCGCTTCAAAATTGCGTCCTTGCGGCATCACTTCAAGGAATGCCGCATTGGCGGCGCTGTTTTGATTTTGTTCGATAATCGGTGCGGTGAGTTCGTTGGTCAGCGCCAGCAAAAGGGTGACAACGACGCAGATGGATACCGACACCGCGATGTTTTTGAGATGTTTCATCATTTGTCGGCACCTCCCGTTCCGAACACCTTGCGGCGCGTCCATTTGCTGATATACGGAGTCAGGATATTCATAAACAGAATAGCAAACGATACACCTTCGGGATAGTTGCCGAAATAGCGGATGATGCAGGTCAGCAGACCCGCGCCGAGTGCAAACAGCACCTTACCCCATGCCGTAGACGGCGAGGTGACATAATCGGTCGCCATAAAGAAAGCACCGATGAGCAAGCCGCCCGACAGCACCATCGCCAGTGCGCGGGTCACATCCAGTCCTTCCATAAACAGCGAGAACACAAAGACCGTTCCCACGAATACAACGGGAATATGCCAACTGATCACGCGGCGCACCAACAAATAGAGACCGCCGAGCAACAGTGCCGCGGCACAGGTTTCGCCGATGGCTCCGCCGTGCGTGCCGAGGAACAAGGTCATCAGAGATGGCATTGCCGTCGGATCTGCCAGCGGTGTGGCGCTTGCCACACTGTCGACAGGGAAGGCCGCGGTTGCCATCGAACCAAAGGCGACAAGCATAAACACGCGGGCGGTAATAGCGGGGTTGACAAGGTTTTTGCCCAGTCCGCCGAACAAGCCTTTTACGATGATCACGGCAAAAGCAGAGCCGACCACGCATTGCCACAGCGGTATGTTCGCCGGCAGATTCAATGCCAGCAGTAAGCCTGTTACAGCGGCAGACAGATCGTCCACCGTCCAATCCTTTTTGCGCAGCAGGTTGAACAACAGCGCCTCAAATCCGACACAGCTGATCACGCAAACCGCCACCACAAGCAGGGAGCGCAGGCCGAAAATCACGGTGCCCGCGATCGTTGCAGGCAACAAGGAGATCAGCACATCCAGCATGACCGAGCGGGTGGAGCGACCGCAATGAATATGAGGAGAAACAGTCAGTTTTTTCAGGCTACTCATGTCTTTTGTCCCTCCTTCGCTTTTGCGTCGCGCAGAAACTGCTTGGCGAGCTTGTTGTTTTGCACCAAGGGTCGGTGCGCCGGACACACAAAACTGCAGCAGCCGCATTCCATACAGGTGTTGACTGCCAACTCCTCCAGTGCTTCTGCCGAGCCGTTTTCATAAGCGCGGCTGATTTCGGCTGGTGCCAGGCTGAACGGGCAGGTGTTGGCACAACGACCGCAACGGATGCACGCGGTAACTTTCGGTGTTTTGATTTCGTTTTCGGTCAGCGCCAGCACCGCGTTGGTGTTTTTCAGAACGGGCGCCTGTTCGTCCGGCACGGCAATACCCATCATCGCGCCACCGTACAGAAGCTTCGCAGGCTCTGCGGTCAGACCGCCGCAGCATGCAAACAGATCCGCAAACGAGGTGCCGATGGGGGCAATCACATTTTGCGGGTTTGCCACCGCGCCGCCGTCCACAGTGACGCATTTTTCAACAAGCGGCATACCCGTTTTCAGGTATGCGCCGATGGTCGCAAGCGTCGTGCAGTTGAGGACGACACATCCCACATCAATCGGGAGTTTACCCGTCGGGATCTGACGACCCGTTGTGTGATAAACGAGCACTTTTTCGCCGCCTTGCGGATATACAGACGGCAACGCTTTCACTTGCACGGAGCAGTCCGCGATGGAGGATGCCATTGCGTTCATCGAGGCGATGGCATCTTTTTTATTATCCTCAATACCGATGATGACTTTGCGGATGCCGAGGAAACGGTGCAACATCTGCAAGGCATATGCCATGTCATCCGCACGGTTCAGCATCGTTACGGTATCGCTGGTGATATACGGTTCACATTCAGCACCGTTGACAATCAGATATTCCATGCGGGCGGGATCGGCATTCAGCTTGATGTGGGTGGGAAAGCCTGCGCCACCCAGACCCACAATACCGCTTGCTTCTACGGCGGCAATCAGGTCTTCACGACTGTTTACCGTCGGCGGCACGACGGATTCATCCACCGCCATTTGTCCGTCGGATTCGATCACGATAGCAGGTGTCGTATTGCCGTTTGACAGCAGATGGTCAACAATTTTGACAACCTTGCCCGATACGCCGGCATAAATATGAGAAGAAAATGCGCCGTCTGCCTGACCGATTTTCGTGCCAACCTTGACAAGGTCGCCGACCTGAACGGTCGGCACGGCAGGTTTGCCGATGTGCATGGACATCGGCACGGTAATGGTTTGAGGCGGGCTCATGCGAACAGTTGGTTTGTGTTGGGTGGTTTTTCTGTGAGGAACACGCGTTCCGGGAAGAGAAAACAGCATCGTTTGCAAACCCCTTTCTTTAAGCTGCTTATTTATAAATGGACAAACTACAACCAGTTTATACATATATATAAATAATACGATATAGCGGTTATAAAGTCAAGTTCCACATAGTGGAATATAAAGCGATGTTACAACCAAAATGCCCTCTGCAGAAGACCTGCAGAGGGCATGGATATTTATATTAGGATTATTCCCACTCCCTGGTGCCGGTGGGCTTCGGCGTGAGGTCGAGGAGGACGCGGTTGATGCCGTCGACTTCCGCCGTGATGCGGGCAGTGATCTTGTGGAGCACCGCATAGGGGATTTCCTCAATCGTGGCGGTCATCGCGTCGGTGGTGTTGACCGCGCGGATGATCGCAGGCCAGCCTTCGTAGCGTTTCTCGTCCTTGACGCCGACGCTCTTCATATCGGGCACGGCGATGAAATATTGCCACACCGTCTGGGCAAGACCGCAGTTGTCAAATTCCTCACGCAGGATTGCGTCCGCTTCACGCAGTGCGTGCAGACGGTCGCGGGTGATTGCGCCGAGGCAACGGACGCCGAGGCCGGGGCCGGGGAACGGCTGACGGTAAACCATGGCGTGGGGCAGACCGAGCGCCTCGCCCACAACGCGGACTTCGTCTTTATAAAGCAACTTAAGCGGCTCGACGAGCTCAACCTTCATACCTTCGGGCAGACCGCCGT